>JAYTFV010000626.1:0-17885 GCA_043734065.1 Planctomycetota bacterium | reverse complement strand
ACACCCGCCAACCTGCCAGTTGGAGTGCGCTCATCATCTGAGTCCCGGCCCGATCATTCGTCGTATGCACTCCGCATGGCACACGAGAGATTTGACGACAGAGCCATTCCACGGCATCCATTCCCGTACCTGGATCGACCAATTGACCTTGCTCTCCCACCAGCATCTCCAGATCGTGGTCGAGGCCGATGAACGCGACATCGTTCATCGACTTCGCGAGCGACTCGATGAAGGGCTGGGCGGCCTCATAAAACTCGATTCGGGAATGAGGGAAACGCTTGACGAGGCAGGCCCGCATGGCGGCTTGGCGGTCATGATTGTCTTCCAGGATGACGAACCGCATGGTGGATGCCTCGATCAGCAAACGTCCGTAAAATACGCAAACCATCTTTCCTGGCCTTCTCGCCCTATTGCGTTTTCTGAGTTTCTTGCGGCCAAACTCTCTTCAATCCAACAAAGTCAGTGCTGCCTGAATGGAATGGCCGCAAAAAACTCAAAAACACGCAAAGGAAGAGGGGTCAGAGAAACGCGGAGTGCTCCGAGCGATGAGGCCATCGACTCCCCTTCTGATCTCTGCCTCTTGTTTGCGTTTTTTGCGTTTCTTGCGGCCACCCTCCCCTCAAACCAACTCATCACCCGATGGCTTCCACCGACCTTTGGACCAGACGTACTTCCGAATCTCAAACCGGCTGGCCCCAAAGTTCACCAGCAGTCCATGCTCGATTCTCGATGCCCGCAAATATCCGAGCAACTGAGCGACATGCTCATTGGCAAATGAGCTGACCGCCTTGATCTCCACAATCAAGATCTCTTCGACCAACATGTCGGCTTCGAATTCGCCGAGTACAAAGCCATCTTCATCATGGACCGCCAGAGGCTCACGGCAGCGAAACGGAATCGACTGCTGGCCCAGCCGATGGGTGAGGGCGTTTTCGTACACTTTCTCCAGATGACCCGGCCCGAGGTACTCGTGGATCGCGTAGCCGGTTTCTCGAATGATGTCGCAGAGCTGGAAGACGCGGTCCTTTGGCATGGCTGGTTCCGTGATGATGGATGCAGAATGAAAGAGGACGGGGGACATGGCCGCAAAAAACTCAAAAAGACGCAAACAAGAGGAGGAGCCAGAGGGAGCTGTCCATGCTTCAGATCACGCAGGCTTCAGAACTCCGAGTTCCTCTTCTCTCTTCCCTCTTCCTTTTGCGTTTTTTGAGTTTTTTGCGGCCATCCTCACACTGCCTCATTTGGCGCGCGGATACCCCGGCAGGTACTTGGCCTTCGGGTCGCTCGGCGGCTTGTCGAGGGCCAGGTAGCTGAAGAGGTCGGCGAGTTCTTGGGGGGTGATCTGCTTCTCGAGTTGCTCCGGCATCATCGAGATTTCACTGACCTTGTAGACCTCGATCTGGTCTCTGGGAATCGTCTCCAGCTTGCCGCCTTGGACCTTGAGGACGACGCGTTGGTCGGTCTCTTCCACGGGCAGGCCGGTGAGGACGCGGCCATCGGCGGTTTGCAGGATGCGGGCTTGGTACGCACCGCCGATGACGAGGCTCGGGTCGAGGACGTTGGTGAGCAGTTGGTCCCAGTTGTTGCGGCCGCTGAGGGTGATGTCGGGGCCGACCTCAGCTCCCTCGCCGTACATTTTGTGGCACTGGGCACAGACTTTCTTATAGACCGCGATCCCGCGTTCGGCGTCGCCGGGGGTGCCTCGCAAGAAGTCTTTGGTGAAGTTAATCACCCCCTCGCGGTCGGGGTTGCGGCCTTCGCGGATCGTGCCGTAGATCGCCTTGAACTGCTTCGCGAACGCCTCATCCTTGAAGCTCGCCATGCGGCGCAGTTGGTTCAGGTTCAGGGCATCTTTCGACAGTGTCTTGTCGTTGATCGCCGCCAGCACCGGTGTCGACCACTCGACCCGCGTGGTCAGGAGTTCGAGGGCCTTCGGTTGCAGGCCGGGGTCGAACGTCGCGTAGCGACTCAGCACCGCCGGGGCGATCTGAGGGGCGTTCATCCGCCCGAGTAAGGCGAGGACTTGCTCCTGCGTCGGCACCGGCGACCCCTCGAGCAGCTTCTCCGCTGAGGGGAGGGCCGAGGCTGCACCGCCGCCGATGAGGGCCTTCAGGCAACCGAGCTTGTGGCCCTCATCCTTGGTCTCGGCGAGCATTTTCTCAACAGCTGCGATGGCCTTCGCATCGCCCCACGTCGCCGACAATTGAGTCGCCGGAACGTACAGCGCGTGCTTGTCCCCAGCAGCGCTGATCGCTGCGAACGTCGGGGCGAGGGCGGCAGTCAGGGCTTCTCGCTTGGGAGCGTCGAACCCGCCGGTCTGGCTACTCGCAGCGATCGCGTACAGCAGCGACCGAGCCGCCTCGCGGCAATCGTCGTTGTCCTGCTCCGCCAGCAGTGTCAGGAGTTTGGCGATCTCTTCGGCCTGGAACTGCTTGCGAGCCAGGATACGTGCGGCGAAACGCGGAATCAGCTTGGCGATGGCGGCATGCCGCAGGAACTTCCCCTTCTCCAGAACCATCAGGAAGTCATCCGTGTGGTCTTCAATGAGTGGATGAAGGTTTTGCCACGCAATTTGGGGAATGAGAGGATCTTCGGGATACAATCGAATCACTTTAAACCAACTGTAGAACTTACTGGGCGTGTATTGCAACTCCATCATGGAAAGGGTGTAGATCAACGCTTCCCGTGGCGTTCCCTTTGGCTTGTTGAACGAGTTCGATGAAGCTTCCCGGCTTAGCACTGTGGGAAGAATCAGAGTATATGGATTGGCGTTCTCTTCGGTCTGGATACCCCTAGTCTCTTGGAATCTATTGGCCCATGCCCACAGCAATCCATATCCAGCTCTCGGATTTCCTGGCCCATCGTTAAGTTCCTCCGAAAGAAAGATATCGGAAATTCCATCAGGATACGCCATGCCGATCAACGCAAAGAATGTATGAAATCTTTTGCTGTTTCTGCTCTCGTCTGAATTTAAGGTGGAAAGCAGCAGATCCCATGTCTTCTTCGTTCCCCGCTCCTGCAACACCCGCTGCGCCGTCTCCCTATAGAAAACATTCGGACTCCCCAGCCGCTCGATCAGTTGCTCATCCGTCTCCTTGGCGAGGTCAAACTTCGGAGCCCGGGGCGTCTCTTTGTACCGCAGGCGATACAGCCTCCCCTTCTCGCGTTCGATCCCGGCGGGGTCGGCGTTGGCGTCTTGATAGCAGTGGTAGCGGTCGTACCAGTCGAGGATATACAGGCACCCATCCGGCCCGACCTTCTGCACTACCGGCATGAACCAAGCATCGTTCGCGGTCAGCAGATCCTTGAGGATCGTCTTTTCGGGTGTCCCTTCCTTGCGAAGGTTTCCGTCGACATCAGCTGCCCATGTACCGGGCTTGGCGGGGAAGCCGGGGTGCGGTTTGCCCTTGTAGGTGCTGCCGTTCGGCTCGGTGATGTCGGCGTTAATGCAGCCGCCGTGGATGTTCCCCATGTAGAAGACCTTGCGGTACTCCTCGGGGTAGGCATCGCTGTCGAACCAGGTGATCCCGCAGTACGCAGCCTTCTGATGCTTGTGCTCGACGATCGACCCGATCGGCCATGTGTGTGGAGGGTAGGGACCACCCTGGCGAATGTAGTAGCCCGACTGCGTGATGTGCCACAAGTGGTCGATCACGCACGCTGAAAGGAAGAACTCCCCTTCGTCGTTGATCGCGATCCCCCACGGGTTACTGGTCCCCTCGGCGAAGATGTCGAACTCTTTGGTATGCGGGTTGATCCGCCACAGGGCACACGTCAGCGGCCAGCCCGGATGGTCCGGGGTCTTGGCGAAGTTCGGGTTGTCTTTCCCGTATTTCACATGCGAGTAGTTGAACACCCCATTCAAACCATACAGCCACCCATCCGGTCCCCACGTGAGCGAGTTCGGCAGCTCGTGCGTATCGTCGCGGCCCCACCCGGTGAGCAGGACGGAGGTCTTGTCCGCCTTCAGGTCGCCGTCCGTGTCTTCCAGGAACAACAAGTCCGGTGCATTGCAGACCCACACCCCGCCATGCCCGACGTTGATCCCGGATGGGATGTTCAGCCCCTCGGCAAAGATCGTAACCTTGTCGACCTTCCCGTCCTGGTCGGTGTCTTCCAGAACCTTAATCCGGTCCTTCCCCACCCCCGGCTCGCGGCGCGGATACTCGAAGCTCTCGGTCACCCAGAACCGCCCCTGCTCATCAATGCACATCGCCACCGGGTTCATGAGCTGCGGCTCGCTGGCCACGATCTCCACCGTGAACCCCTCCGGGACGGTCATGCGCTTGACGGCCTCTTCGGCGGAGAGGGCTGGGCCGGGGGGCCGGTCCTGGGCGCGAGGGATCTTGAGCCCCTGGGCCATGATTGGCGACGACAGTGCCAGAAATGCAAGGCAAGCCATGAGGCGAGGCAGGGATTTCATGTGTGATTCTCGGGGAGAGTTGCTGGGAACCATGCTCTCAGGGTAGTGAGCAAACGATTGAACGCACGGTCCTGGCAGTTTTGGAAACTGACCTTGGCTGCTAGCTGGCTAAAAATCTCGGCTTTCGGTCTCTTTCCGTAGGCGGTAATCATTGCCCGCTTGGGGTCTCGCGGTTTGGTCTCTCCCGGATACAGCAATCCTTGCTGGACAAGCCAACTCCGAAGGTTGTTTTTTCCGAGAATCTCATCGACGGCAGTCGAATCGCTCCAAACCCAGGCTTCCAATTCTGGGTCAATCACGACGCAACGAGAGCGATCGCTCCATCCGTTGTTGGCCAAATCGCGATCGAGGTCATTTTCGATCTCCTCCGCTGAATCGTTGTCTCGCCCTGCGCCATCCTTGTCGAAAACAAGAAGTGAGTGGGTATACTGGGTCAGTTTCTGACGAAGAATTCCGACTCCATTCTTTCGGCATCCACTGTCTCGACCAGGGTCATGATCGACACAAAACGTAAACGGGCGGGTTCCTAAAGCTTGATACCTATTGAGGAGACTGGTGAAAGTGTTCCTTTGATCGATATCCGCTGTTAGCACAAACAGGTCCAATGGGTATCTGTTCACCCCAACACCCCCGCTGCGAACAAGACGCCTAAACTGACATCGTGTTGCCAGCCAATCAGAGCCGGATGCTCATCACCCCGGACAACGCTCGTCGCACCGAACTCGTCTTTGGCAAAACACAGAACCTCATGAGGTTCTGCAATATTGAGGACGATTGGGGAATGTGTGGCGAGCAGAACCTGCGCCGAGGTCACTGTGCATAATGCTTGATAAGCCGTCTCAATGGCCTTCGGGTGAATGCCATTTTCAGGTTCTTCGATCAGCAGCATGCCCCCGAAGTCGTCGATGAAGCACGGCAGTGTCAGTGCGAGCAGCCGCAAAGTCCCGTCGGACACCATCCACTGAGGAACTTCCATCCCGTTCTCGTACTTCAGTAACAGATAGCAGTGTCGATCTTCCTCTCGAATGACTGTGCGAACTCCCTGAACGTCTGGCAGGGCCGTCTGAATGTGGCGAATCCATTCCTTGAAGACAGGCGTTCCTTCCAATCTCGAAACGACCCATGGCAGATTAGATCCGTCTGTCTGGAATCCCTTCGAGAAATGTGGTGGGCTGGGTTGCTTCATTTTGTGGCTATCAAGCGTCAGTGACCGCGCCCCCTCCTTCAGAAACTCCTTGAGCCATGTTGTCGCTGGAAAAAAGTTTTCTCCCTCCGGAACGTTGGCCAAGGCCGATTTTCGCTTACTCAGTTGAAAGCCAGGAACGAATCCTCCGGCAGAACCAGACTTCAGATCCTCCCAGACCTCAGGATAGAAAGTAAACTGTTTGAGTATGGGGTCAATCGAAGCGATCGTCTTAATGACGTGTTGACTGCACAAATCGTTCGGTGTCTCCTCCGCCATGGGGAATCGATCAAGCTGCTGAGGATTCGATCTCACGTTGTGCTTGACGAACGCCACTCGTTCTTGAGCAATCTCAGGGAGAGAATTCCGATGGACTGTCACTGCCAATTCGTAGCGGATATGTGTGTAGAGCGACGTGTCCGTCTTCTTAAAGAGATTCGTCTGGCGTTGGATCGCATCGCGAATTGAGTCTGGCAATGCAGCTTCAATCGCCAATTCAAACCGCTCACCCGACCTCCCGAATAGCAAGTCCAATGGATTTGATGTCACCTTCCCAATCGCTGCCTCCAGTCCATCATTCAACAACCGACTCACAAACCCCACGACATCAAAAAACGTCGTCTTCCCGCTCGCATTCGGACCGACCAGTACATGAAACGGGTCCAACGACCGCGAGATGTATCGCAGGCAGCGGAAGTTCAGGGCTTCGACGCGAGTGAGCATGCGGGTGGATGTGGGGCAGAGGGCAGAGGGCAGAGGAGTGAGATCGTACTCGATTGATGGTAACGTACGGCCATCCGACCTGCGACTGATCGCATCTCCGTGGGGCGGTTCATTGATTCGGCCCTGACTCAGAACCCATGTCGCTCCTGCATCCCGCACTCATCTACGGTCTCGGGCTGGCCGCCCTGCCGGTGATTCTGCATTTCCTGATGAAGCAGAAGCCGAAGCGGGTCATGTTTCCGGCGCTCAAGTTGATTCAGTCGCGGCAGAAGCAGAACTCGCGGCGGTTTCGGCTGCGGCATTGGTGGTTGTTGCTGTTGCGGATGGGGGTGCTCGGGGTGTTGGTGTTTGCCCTGACGCGGCCTTCGCTCCCTCCGGCGAACTACAGCTTCAGTGGGCTGGAGTGGGGCGTACTCGCGGCCATCATTGCGGCGGGGATGGGGACGTATTTTGCTCTGCTCCATCGCTGGCGGAAGCAGGGAGTCGCTAAGCCCGACTTGATTGATCGCCGGTCGAAGGCGCGAGTCTGGACGACGACGGCGGTCATCGCGCTACTCCTTCTCTGCGTCGGTTGGCCGTACCAGCGGCGGGTGATGGGTGAGATCAAAGATCCGCGACCGATGGCGGCGCTCGATCTGCCGGTGGCGGCTGTGTTGCTGTTCGATACGAGTCAGAGTACGTCGTATACGCAAGAGGGTAAGACGCGGCTCGACCTGGCGAAGGCGATCGCCAAGAACCATCTGGGCGACCTCCCGGCGAGCAGCCGTGTGGCGATCGCGGATTGTGCGGGCGACAACCCGATCATCTTCCAGTCGACGTTGAGTACGGCTCAAACGCGGATCGAGGCCCTGGAGCCGCGCCCAGTCGCCCTGCCTCTTAATGAGCGATTGCGGTCCGCGTTGCAAGCTCAAGCGGATGACCGCCGCCGCACTCTCGAAGAGCAGGGAGCCGTCGCCGAAGATGCCCGTCGCGATCGGTACATCCGCCGGGTGTATATCCTGACCGACCTCGCCAAGTCGGCGTGGAGGGCGGGGGTGTCACAGACGTTGAAGGCCGACTTGGATCGTCACAAGGAGGTCGATGTCTACCTCATCGACATCGGCGATGAGCAACCGCAGAACGTCGGAATCACGCAGGTCGGCCTCTCCCGCGAACGCATCTCCGTCGGCGGCAGCCTCGATGTGCAGGCCACCATCGCCAGCACCGGCATCACCGAAGAAGTGACGCTCAAGCTGGCCCTCCTCGACCACAAAGAGCAGCTGAGGCCGCGCGGCGAGGTCCGCGTCAAGCTGACGCCGAACAGCACGGTGAAGGTCGACTTCCCCCGGCTCAAGGGGCTGACCGGCCCGGTGGTGCATGGCGTCGTGCAGATCGATCGCAGCGACCCACTGGCCGCCGACAATGTGCGGTACTTCACAGCCTTCGCGGGGCCGCCGACGCCGGTGCTGATCGTCACGCCGCAGGTCAAGCGGGCGTTCGAGGTGGGGCTGGCGTTGGCTCCTTTCGAGAAGGGAGACAGCGAGACCAACGTCTTCCTCCCCACGGTGGTCACGCCCGGCAAGCTCACCGCCGAGTTGATCCAGAAGAGCCAGGTGATCTGGTTGCAGGACATCCCCGCCCTGCCCGATGCGATGTGGAACCTGATCTCGAAGCACGTCGAGCAGGGGCACGGGTTGGTCGTGACTCTCGGTGACACCAAGATCGACTCCGTCCAGTACGACCGCACCGCAGCGCAGGTCTGCCTCCCCGCGTCGCTCGACCATTGGAAGCCGCAGTCGAATTACCGGTTGCGATTTCCGCACCGCGTGCATCCGTTGTTCGCGGAGTACCGGGAGCAGGAGCAGAACTGGGCGGTGCTGGAGAACAACGTCCGCATCTTCCGGTTTTGGAAGGTGAAGCCCGCCGGGGGAGCCAGCGTTTTGGCGACTTACGATGACAAGGAGCAGTCCCCGGCCATCCTCGAAAAGTCGCACGGCAAGGGGCGCGTGCTGATGTTCACCTCGGGCACGCACCTCCCCGAAGAGACGCCCGCCGTACCCGGCCCCGATGGGGGCGCTGCCAGGCGCTCCTCCAACCGCTGGAACAACTTCCCCAGCCCACTGCTCGATTCGTGGATGTGGATCGCGTTCGTGCAACAGCTCGGCGACTACTCAGCTGGGGGTGGGATCGAGCAGTTCAATCACCTGTGCGGCGAGGAAGTCACGCTGTCGCTCACTCCGCATCCCGCCGAGCGTCAACTTTGGTTCCGCGAGCCGGGGCTGCGGCAGTCGCCGAAGGTCGTGCCACCGGATGAGGCCCACCTGACCGTCAGTCGCACCGACACAGCCGGGGCCTACACGCTGTTGGAGGGGTCTGATGTGCTGCATCCCTTGACCGGTTTCAGCGTGAACCTGAAATCGAACGAGTGCGACCTGACTCGACTGACGGCGGATGACCTGAACGAGATCCTCGGCCCCGACCGCTATCAACTGGCCCGGTCGATCGAGGAACTCAAGAACCACATCCGCTCATCCGACCTGGGCCAGGAAGTGTTCCCGATCTTGCTCGTGGTGCTGCTCGTGTTCTTCTGCGGCGAACACTTGGTCGCCAACCGCTTCTACGAAGCCGAATAGCCGCGTTGAGCTGCGACGCGAAGGCTCTGCGCAGCGGAGGATTGAGCCGCTCCCAGAGTTCCCGGTGGACCAGCGGGCCGCTGTGTCGCTGGTCCCACTCGGTGTCTTTCGATGCGACGTTTCATTTGTTGATCTTGACTGTCATGTAAACAGCAAAGCCGACCATCAGCAACACCGCGACGCCACTCACCCAGACGTGAATTGATCCGACTTGTGATGGTCTGGCGAGTTTCGTGAGTGTGCTGCCTCCCACGAGGACGCTGCCCACCCACATCCCATTTCGAATTTTCTTGAAAGTTTCGATCTCGGCACGGTTTTTCTTGGGGTTCGAGCGTTTCTTCGCCATGAGTAGTCTCACTGTCAAACACGGGTGTTCTTGATGGGAAATCCACATCACCGCTTTCGACCCTTCAACCGTCGATCGGGGACGGGCAGGATTGCCCATCCTACGGGGTTTCCGGCAGTGGCCACAGGAACGGGTGCTGCACCGCGGGCGGGTCGCTGTTGAAGGCGGCGGATTCGAGGGACTTCATCAGTTCGGCGGACGTGATCGACAGGTTGCGATCGGTGTCGGCAGCACCGGCGAAGGCGTGCTCCAACTGTGGGCCGAACCAACTGCGACGACCGTCCTCGATCGGCAGACTGCGCTCGTTCTCGGATGAGGCCCCGATGATACGGACGGTCTTGAGCGGGGTCTTCAGCGTCAGCAGCAGCTTCGGCAGGTCGGGCTGCCCCTCCACATCCGGATGGTCCCCCGTCTGCGTCAGATCGAGTAGCAGCAGCTTCTCCTTCGCCGGAGAGCGTTCCAGTAAATCGACCAGCCCATCCAGTGGAAGTCCGGTCTTCTCCATCGACGCCCACTGAAAATCTTTGAACGCGATGTACGCCTTCCCGTCCGGTCCCAGATAGCCATGTCCCAGGACAGCGACGATCAATTGCATCGGTTCGGTGACGCGCGGGAGCAGGCGTTGGAACTCGTCGCGGACGGTCTGAACGTCTTTGTCGATCAGGAGAGAACTCCAATTGCGGTCGACGGCATAGCGCCCCATGAGCGTGCGGTGCAGCGACTCGGCATCGGTGGTGAGGTGCGGCAAGGGGGTGAGCGTGCGGTCGTCGAATGTCCCGTTGCCGATGATGATGGCCCAACGGTCATGCCGCACGCCGCGCGTGGCGTCGATCGAAGTCGCGGTCTGCTGACTCCCTTCCGTGTTGTGAATGGTGACGCTCAACCGGTCGGTCTGCGGACGCAGGTCGTCGATTTTCACGCGGTCCTGACCCAGCCGGATATCGGTCTCCGGCGTGATTGACAGCAGTACCTCATTGCCCGAATCGGCCCGCATCAGGAACGTGTTGTCTTCTCGCGACTCCAGGAACAGGCCCTGCTCGGTGCTGTCGCCGCGTGTCACCACGAGCGAATGGATGTGTGAATCGGCCTGCACTGTGAGCCGGTCGCCCGGGCGGAGGTCGTCGGGCTTGAGCGTCTGTCCGCTGGAGAACGCCAGCGTCGCGTCGGGGGCCAGTATCCAGGAGCGACCTCCCTTCTGACCGCGCGCCTCCGTGATCTTCAGCGTGCGACTCGGGAGGTCGATCGACTCGAGATACCCCGTCGACTCCACGGTCCGCAGCACGACGAGGGTGCTGACCAGCTCCCCTTTGGCTCCCCTCGGATCGAGCAGATGTTCGACCTCGACGCGATCATCCCGCCGGAGATCCGGCAACTTCGCGGGCTGGCCGTTGAGGATGATCTTCGCCCGCTCGGGGACGTACATCGCCAGTTCATCCTTCAGCCGACCAGAGCTGATCGAGACAGTGATCTGCCCGGCCGCTGCGTCGACTTGTCGCACCTCGCCCGACTGGCGAATGGGTCGCGAGATAAACATCGCGGCCTCGCCCTCGGGAGTGGCCGCCGGTTGGATTTCGATCCAGTCGCCGAGCTGGATGTCTTTGGGGAGGATGAAGCGTTCGGCCTCGCCCGGGAGCCGGAGCCGGATTTTGGACTTGGGAGGGAGGGGGGCTTCCTCGGGAATGCCGGTGATCTGGTCCTCAATCTCCAGGATGTTTTTGCTGAGATCGGCCTTCCGCACGATGGCATATTTGGAAGGTGGTGCCACCTCCGGCTTCGTCGGCTTCGACGGCAGGAACAGCATCGCCAGTGACATCAGCACCGAGACGGCAAACACCGCCACGACCCACCAGCGCGGGCCGGTCGAGGTCGGTTCAGCAGAGGTCGTGTCCCCTGATGTGGACCCCTCCGGGTTGACTCCCTTCGAGTCATCGCCCAGTTGCGACAGCACTTCCTCCGCCGATTGGAACCGGGCCTTCGGATTCTTTTCGATCATCCGCTCGATGACGGCTGCCAGATCGGGCGGCACTCCTTCCAGTACCTGACTGATCGGCGGCAGCTTCCGATCGGGAGCGGCGTGCCACATCATCCACGCGGCCTGCGCGTTCCCCTCATTGGGGTTGAGGCCGGGGAACAGGTCTGCAAACGCCGACCCGCACATCAGTTCGTAGCAACTGAACCCGAGTGAGTAGAGGTCGCTCGATGGCCCCACGTTGGCGATCTCGCCCGAGAGGGCCTCGGGGGCCATGTACTTGGACGCCCCTCGGCTGACGCTGCCATCGGTGCGGGCCACCCGGCGAGCGATGCCAAAGTCGCCGACCTTGACCCGCTTGCGATGGTCGACCATCAGGTTGCCGGGGTTGATGTCCCCATGAATGATGCCGCGACTGTGCAGGTATTTCAGAGCCTTCAGCGCGTGAATCAGCGTCGTCCGCAGCGCCCGCAAGTCCATCGGGCGACCATTCAGTCGATCACGGAGGTTGGCCTGCATCAGTTCCAGAACCAGCCAGCCCTTGCCGCGTACGATGTCATAAATTGTGACGATGTGCGGGTGCTGCACCGAGGCCAACAGCTGGGCTTCGGCCCAGTAGCGGTCGAGGAATCGCGGGTCGTCAAGGAGCTGAGAATGAATCTGCCGGATCGCGACCTCGCGATTGAGTTCGTTATCGCGAGCGCGAAACACCGTGGCAAAACTGCCCGCGCCGAGCGTCTCCAACAGCTCGTATCGAGAATCGGCTTGCAAGGGAGATTCCTCGTGAATGGGGCCGTTGAACGGAATCGAGTCCGTTCCGATGCCGCTCGACATGACGTGTCTCGGGATGGGGTGGCCGGATTGTATCAGCGAAGGCCAGACCGTTGGAGTCAGAGTTCAGGCATCAGCCTTCCGCGCCTCGGCAGGCTGGTACTCGACCCAATTTCTAAAACTAGCCAGACGTGGCGAAGTCACTTGTTTGGACAGCGCCACTTGTGGACTTCAGTCAGGAAAGCACGAGTGTGGCGGGGTCAGGAGGCTTTGCGGATGGCCCCGACCGGGGTGGACTTGCAGGTTTGAGACTGGGGGGTGAGGGGCCATCGCGTTGGTCCGATCAGCAACAGGCGGGCGACGGTTCCCCACGCCGGGGCCATCCGCAAAGCCTCCTGACCCCGCCACCCAACCCGGATGGACAGCGAGCAGATCGTCTATCGCGAGGGGCACGACATCGACGCGGCCTTGGCTCGCGGGAAGCATCAGGCGGTCGAACTCGCTCGGCAGTGCTGGGACGAACTGGCCGACCAGGGCTTCCCCGAAGACGATATCGCCCCACTGGTGTTCCGACCCTGGTACGAGGCGGTCCTGAAGTGGGCCATCGGGCCGGTTGAGCCAAAGAAGATCAGCGCGGCACCGAGGCCGGAGGAGTTTGTTGCAGGATGGAGTGCAATCAAGGTTCCGACGGCGAACGTTAGTCAATGCGAGATCGGAATACAGACTCGTGCCACATGACATCTGGAGGAAGGGATGCTCCGGACTGAAGCCAACTGGAATAGTCTTGATAGATCACGCGGGCAACTCTTGTGACGTAGTTGAGCATTTCCCTGAGAGACGTATGAAGCTCATACAACATCCTTTCCCTCGGGATGGAATTGAGAATATCCCGAAAGTTGTCGCGACGTTCCTTCCTGGTCGTGCCCTTGCTGTGATCCCGAATGCTATGCATCAGGTGAGACCCGTAGAGCAACGCCTCAAACACCTGTTTAGTGCTCTTTCCTGGGATCATCGAAAGTGATGATGTTGACCCCCATTCTTTGATCGCAGCTTCCTTCTCGTGATGCATCCAAGATGCTTTCGCAATGGAATCAACTGACCGAATGTAGCGATCGCATGTATCGATGAAGAGAAGATCTTCTTTGATCGCGTTCGACTTATCGCAGCTGCCACAAAACAGTTGGCGAAAGTAGACAGCCGCATAGACGAAGGATTCTATGTCTGGGAATTCCCCTCGTGATTGATTGCCAGAAGTCGAGAGTCGACATGGATTGTTCAGCCACGTACTTGTTGCAAGCTGCTTTTGTACCTGCAGGAAGTGCGCAATTGTGTCCGAGTCGTCCTGACTCCATCCGGAGTTCGGCTTCAATCCGACTGGGCCCAACTGCCTTACAGACTCTGCGTCATGGAGAACTATTGCAGGGTTTCTCATTGGTCATCATTCCGCTTCGTCATCTTGCTGAGGAGAGGGATTCTCGGCTCAGATGACGCAACCTTCGTATGTACAGGGCCTCGGCGTGGATCATACCCAACTGAACGACACGAATGCGAACTCCCAGGTTCGCGATCAAAGCTCCTCAAGCTGGCCCGCGACCTCCCGTACCTGGCCAACGCCAAGTCGAAGCCTGTCAGCGTCGTGCTGGCCGAGGCCAAGGCGAAGCTGCAGGCGATCGAGGACTCGCTCGGCGGTGATCGCCAGCCATTCCATCGCATCACAGCTGCGGAGTTGGCCACGGGGAAGTTCGACCTCACGTACCTGATCGAAGGCGTCCTGGTAAAGGATCAGCCAGCCGGGCTGGTCGCACCCAAGAAGTCGCTCAAGACGAACATCAGCATCGATCTGGCGGTGTCGCTGGCCACCGGGGGGCGGTTCCTCGGTTACTACAACGTCCCTGAGCCGAAGCGGATGGCCATGTTCTCCGGCGAGAGCGGGATGGCCACCATTCAGGAGACAGCCTTGCGAGTCTGCAAAGCGGCCAACGTCGAGCTGGCCAGTACCGGGATCATCTTCTGCGAGACGTTGCCGCGCTTCGGCGACCCGGCAACGCTGTTCCACAGCCCCTTCGTTCCTTAGAATGGCAGCTTCCCTCGGCCCACCCGGTTCGCCGGTCTCAGACGTTCAGGCAGTCGTTCCATGCTCGAAGGCATTACGAAGTCGCTCACCGAATCGCTCGGCAGCATGTTTCGCGGCAAGCTGAGCGAAGGCAACATTCGCGAGGGGATGCTCAAGGTCCGTCAGGCCCTGCTCGAGGCCGATGTCAATTATGACGTGGCCAAGGGCTTCTGCGACAAGGTCACGGAAGAGGCGGTCGGGGAAAAAGTTCTGAAATCGCTCAATCCGACCGAGCAGATTATCTCGATCGTGTTCCAGGAACTCATCAACCTGATGGGGCCGGTCGACCACTCGATCGAGATGCGGCGCGGCGAGCTGACCATCCTGATGATGTGCGGGCTGCAGGGGTCGGGGAAGACCACCACCTGCGGCAAACTCGCCAAGATGTTGAAAGAGCAGGGGGCCAAGCCCATGCTCGTCGCCGCCGACCTCCAGCGACCGGCTGCCATCGAACAGCTGCGCGTGATCGGCGAGCAGATCGGGGTGCCGGTGTACTCGGAAGACCCGGCGAATTCGAACCCGGTGAAGGTCTGCCAGAACAGCCGCAAGGCCGCCGAGAAGCAGGGTTGCAACATCCTAATCCTCGATACCGCCGGTCGTTTGCACGTCGACGACGCGCTGATGAAAGAGCTGATCGAGATCGACAACAAGCTCCAGCCGCATCAAGCGTTCCTGGTGTGCGACGCGATGACGGGGCAGGATGCGGTCCGCAGTGCGAAGGCGTTCAACGACGCCCTAGAACTGGACGGCGTGATCCTGACCAAGCTGGACGGGGATACGCGGGGGGGGGCGGCGCTCTCGGTCAAGGCCGTGACGGGGGTGCCGATCAAGTTCATCGGGACCGGCGAACAGCTGGATAAACTCCAACCGTTCCACCCGGACAGAATGGCGCAACGCATTCTGGGACAAGGGGATGTGGCGACACTCCTGGAGCTGGCCCAGGACAAGCTGGACGCGAACGAGATCGAGCAGCAGCAAGAGCGGATGCTCAAGGGGAAGTTCACGCTGGATGACTTCCTGGCCTCGACGCAGCAGATGAAAAAGCTGGGTTCGATGAAGAGCCTGCTGAAGATGATTCCGGGGATGAGCCAGATCGCATCGGCCCTGGATCAGTTCGATGGGATGGACCCGGACAAGGATTTGAAGCGTGTCGAGGCGATGATTCGGTCGATGACGCTTGACGAACGCAGAAATCCTGACAAAATTGATCGTTCGCGCCGCCACCGGATCGCCTCCGGAAGCGGTACGGAACCGGCAGAGATCAATGAACTGCTCAAACAGTTCAAATCGATGGCTGGGATGATGAAGCAGATGGCTGGCATGTCGATGGGCGACAAGATGCGAGCCATGGGCGACATGCAGTCGATGCTTGGGACGGGAATGGTCACGGGCATCGAGAAGCAGCGGCCCTCGCGGGGCCCCGTCATGCGTGACGATATCCGCGATCAGAAGAAGAAGGACCGCAAGCAAGCCAAGGACGCTCGGAAACGCAACAAGAAGCGTTGAGTGCTGCGGTGGATTGGGGTTGGGGTTGGTCAAGAGTTTTGGGGGCTTCCAGTCGAGGCCGCCGTCGGGAGATTCGTGTGACAGTTCGAATTCGAATGAAGAGAATGGGCCGGACCCACCGCCCCTTTTACCGCATCTGCATCATCGATCAGCGCAAGGCACGCGATGCCCAGGCGATCGAAGAAGTCGGCACCTATGACCCCATGGTCAAGGACAAATCGAAGCGTGTCACGATGAAGCTCGACCGCATCAAATACTGGATCTCGGTCGGCGCTCAGCCGAGCGACAAGGTCGCCGTCCTGATGGACAAGTTCGAAAACAACCGTTGGGGCGAGTCCAAGGCGGCTGCTCCGCTCACCGCTCCCAAAGAGCGCGTCAAGCCCACCGCCGAAGCCCCCGCCGAGGCCGCTCCCGCAGTTGCGGAATAACTCCGCTGCTTGGCCTGTGAATGGACACCAACCCCGGTCGACTGACCGGGGTTTTTCATTGGGGTGGAGAGCGATGAGGTTTGAGCGTTGAGCGACAAACGGACGCCAACTGCAGTTCCTCCTCCCCTCCTCCCCTCCTCCCCTCCCCCCCTCAACGTTCCCCCCCATGCGTTTCGACCTCCTCACCCTCTTCCCGGCTCTCTTCGACAGCTACCTCCAGCAGAGCCTGCTGAAGAAGGCGATCGATGCCGGGCGGGTCGAGATTCAGACGTGGAACATCCGGGACTGGGCCGTCGGCAAGCACCACTCGGTCGATGATCGCCCCTACGGCGGCGGACCGGGGATGCTCATCCGCTGCGAGCCGGTGTTCGAGTGCGTCGAAGCCGTCCAGGCCGCAGCCCCCGCGCCGGGCCAGTTGGTGATGCTCACTCCGCAGGGCCGTCCGCTCACGCAATCGCTCGTGCAAGAGCTATCGAAAATGCAGCGGCTGCTGCTACTGTGCGGTCGCTACGAAGGCTTCGACGACCGCATCGTGCAGGGCCTGCAGCCGCTGGAAATCTCGGTCGGCGACTTCATCTGCAACGGGGGGGAAGTCCCGGCGATGCTGATCATCGACTCGGTGATCCGCCTGATCCCCGGCGTCCTGGGCGACGAAACCAGCCACCGCTACGACTCGTTCGCCGAGTCGAAAATGCTAGAACACCCCCAATACACCAAGCCCCGCGAGTACCGCGGCCTGACCGTCCCCGAAGTCCTGCTCAACGGCAATCACCAGGAAATCGCCAAATGGCAAGCCGAGCAGAGCCTGCTCCGCACCCGCGAGCGCCGCGGGGATTTGTTGCAGGATGAATAGACGGGGGGAGCGCTCCGCTGCGCAGAGCCTTCGCATCGCGGCTAAACAAGTGACTCGTTTCGAGTACGGTCATTGCGAGATATCGACCACATAGGTTCCGGCGATCTGGTCATGCAGGCAACGACGCTCTTCGCTAAAGATGGCGAAAATATCAATGAGAGCGTAAATCGCACCCAGGCATGGAATTCCGCAGATCAGCTGGTTGACCACGCCGCGAAGCCAAAAGGCCTTGACGAATCCGGCGGGCTGGTGGGTCTCGTAGTCCATGATCTGTGTGTTGACCAGCCATTTTCCGATCGACTGGCTGCGGGTGGCGAGGAGATAGCACTGGATTGCCAGCAATGTCAATCCACCCAGCATCAGAAGTAACAATCCGATCATCGCCATTGACTCATCGACCCGGCGCTGAGGATTGTCGATCCCGGATGCGATGAACATTCCGTAGCCGGGCCCGATGAACAGTCCCCCCATCAGCCCGTCCACAAACGCCCCGAGAAAGCGTTTCCCCAGATCGGCTGTCGGGTAATCCCCCTCCTGGCGTCGGAAGGCGCGGCCCGACCGATGAGACTTTTTCTTCCCAAACGTATCCAGGATCTCGTCGCAATACCGGCACTTGCGGGCCGTACTGGCAATCATCTCGCCGCACGCCGGACAGGGCTGGCGATCGTCGCCGAATTCGTCCTGAGGCGCTCGGGACCGCGTGTCGTCCGCGTCCTCCACGGCGTCGTCCGCATACTCATCGGCGTGGGGGATCTGGATGATGGCCTGGCAGTTCGGGCACTTGGCCTGCTTCCCAGCGGCCTCATCCTTCGCCCGTAATTCTTTTCCGCAAGTATCGCAACTGACGAGAATGCTCATGGTGGTCAGGCTCTTTCGGGGATCGGCGATCAGTCTCTAACTGTAGGTGTAGCATAGTCCCGCGTTGAGATTCAAACCTGTGTTCGGGATCCGCCGCTCG
>JAYTFV010000625.1:0-1811 GCA_043734065.1 Planctomycetota bacterium | reverse complement strand
GCCGTTCGTCTATTCTTGGCTACACCTGCATTCTGACATTGCACTCGCGGACCGGCCAAGCTGTTGAGCTGGCCACGTCGCGCGAGCAGGCCGCCAGCGTGATCGCTTGGCTGAGACAGCACAACGAGGGTATCCGGATCGGTGACTACGATGATACACCTCAAAGCCCAAATGAACTCAATGCCTAACCACGCGCTCGCTGCGTTCATCGTTGAGATTGGTTGTTCTTCTCATGCCCACCATCCGCGTCGAACTCCCCTATCACCTTCGCAACCTCGCCCGTGTGGGGCGGGAGGTCTCTGTCACCGTTGAGGGAGACATTACGCAGCGTACCGTCCTCGACTCGCTGGAGGCGGCTTACCCCATGCTGCGCGGGACGATCCGCGACCAGACGACCGGGAAGCGGCGGCCCCTGCTGCGGTTCTTTGCCTGCGAACGCGATCTGTCGCACGAGTCCCCGGAGACTCTGCTCCCCGAGACGGTCCAGTCGGGAGCCGAACCGTTGCTGATCGTCGGAGCCGTCGCGGGCGGTTGAGTTCGTAGGCGATGTCGCTCCGCGACTCGCATTCCGCCAGCGGGCGTACGTACGCCGGGAGGGCGAAGCTCCTGCTGAGCCGCGAGCCGGAGTCAACGTCCACCGGTGAGAGCGGCTCGGCAGGAGCCTCGCCCTCCCGATCGCCAAGCACATGGGTCGCTGCTTTGAAATAGCGTTGCCGTTTGTTTTTCAAACAGACTTTCGGTCGACCTCTCCTCCAGCGGGAGTCTTTCGGCAGGCGGCCCTCACCCCCGGCCCCTCTCCCCGGGGGAGAGGGGAGCAGGAGCGTGGTACGATTTCCTCCAACAGCCTCGCGGTTCGCTGTTGTCGAGCATTTTCGGAGTTCGCGCGATGATTCTCGGCGGTCGTTCTGATAGGCTGTCGACAGAGCAGACTCTCTCCACGCTGACGCAGAGGGCAGGCACGATGAGCAGTGGTCGTTTCAATCTTCCGATGCCCACGCTGGGCGGGCGGCAGTTCTGGGCCGATTGCCAGTTCTTTCGCGGCTGGCGGATTCAGAAGCATGTCTACTCCGGGCATTTCCGGCTACTCGATCCGTCCGACATTCGCCGGGCCTGGGGGACGTTGGAAGAGTGCCGGAAGGCCCTCGCCCAAGAGAAACAGACCCGCCAATTGGAGCCGATGAGTGGGACCGCCGTGATTGCCCTTCACGGGATCTTGCGTTCCTCGAAGTCGTGGACCGAGATGCAGCGCGTGCTGGAGCCGGATGGGTATACCTTCATCAATTTCGACTACCCCAGCACGCAACGACCGATCAGCGATTTCGCGGATCAGTTGCAAGAATTGATCGCCACCCTCGATGGCATCGAGCAGATTCATCTGATCGGTCACAGCATGGGGGGGCTGGTCGTGCGTCGCTGGTGTCAGCTCTATTCGGACCCGCGCATGGGCCGACTGGTGATGATCGGGACGCCCAACAGCGGGGCCGAAATTGCCACGATGCTCCAGAAGAACCTCTTGTTCCAACTGATCTTGGGACCGTCTGGACAACAACTGGTCGCGGACCCGGATCAGTTCATCAGCACGCTCCCGCTGCCGACGATGGAGTTCGCCGTGATCGCCGGCGCGAAGGGGACTCCCGACGGATTCAACCCGCTGATCCCCGGTGATGACGATGGAGTCGTGACAGTGCAGAGCGCCCGACTGCCGGGGGCTGTCGACTACGTGGCCTTCCGGGCACTGCACTCGTTTCAACCGTGGAACTCCGAGGTGATGGAGGCGACCCGGCTGTATCTGAAGACCGGGGCACTGCGCG
>JAYTFV010000624.1:0-9291 GCA_043734065.1 Planctomycetota bacterium | reverse complement strand
GTTGACCGAAATCTGGGCCGAGTCCGATCGGTTCATGGAGTTCCTCAAGCCGCTGAACCTGCGAGAACCGATCGGGGCCATCCGCTCCGTGCGGCAGGCGATCCGCAACCTCCGCAGCCGGACTCTGAGTCCGTCGACCTTCAGCACCGACTCATTCCATGAAGACGAGTATGTCGCGGGCTTGAGTCAGTACGGGTCGCGCCACTTGGCCCACTTCTATTACGTCAACAAGATGCTGACGCAGTACCTCTGGAAGGAGTATGCCGCCGCCCTGGCGACCTCCCAGATTTCGGCGAAGTATCTCAAGGAGTCGCCGGGGATGCTGCATTCGTCCGAGCATTATTTTCTGACCGGGTTGATTCACGCGGCTCAGGCCGAGCGCTCGACCGGCTGGAAGCGGTTCGGGCTGATGCGTGGCCTCAACTCGGCGGCCAAACGCGTTGCGGGCTGGGCCAAGCGTTGTCCTCAGAACTTCGAGCACAAGGCCCAACTGCTGGCTGGCGAACTCGCCCGCTTGAATGGCGACCACGCAGCCGCCGTCGTGGCCTACACCGCCGCGATTGGCGCTGCGGGCGAACATGGGTATCGTCCGGTGCAGGCGATCACCCACCAACTCGTCTCGCGGCTGCATGCCACTCGGGGCGTGGATGAGCAGGCACGCCACCACCACTCCCTCGCGGAGAAATGTTTTGTGGACTGGGGCGCGTCGGCTCAAGTGACACAAGACCTCTGACACACTCGCATTCCCGAGGAACATCACCGAATCGCTGGACAGTCTGACTGGAGGCCCTGATGAGACAACGCCGTGTAATCGTGAGTTTGGTTCTGGCCGTATTGGCCGTGGCGGGTTTCACGGGGTGGCAGACGCCGGAGGTCACTGCTCAGCCGGCGATCAACAGACTCCTCGTGAAGCGTCTTGACAAAATGAAAGCCGCCCTGAAAGCGGGCCGGGTCGTCGAGGACGGGGAGGTCGGCGAATTCTCGATGCTGATGTTTGCGGTGACGAGCTTGCCCGCCCTGTCGGACGGGAACGGAGCTTACATTCGCGGCGAACCTAACCCGGACATCACCGCCCTGGGGCAGGGCCCCGCTGTGTGGGAGACGATGAAGAACTCCACCGAGATCTTCCGGGCTCAGGGGGCGACTCCGCAGCCGTGGGCGACCGTCAACGAGTTCCCCGCTGGCGTCACGCCGCTGACGACGGCTCAACTGCAAGCCCAGTTCGGACAGACGAACTCGCCGTGGCTGCACATGCTGTCGACGAGCCGGATGATCGACGGACAGCAAATCGTCGACGCCAACGCCAACGTCCTGTGGTACGATGTTCGCTGTAATCAGGATTACTTCAACTACGTCACCGCCTCGAAGTACCCGCTCTACAACCTGGAGGGGCAAGAGTCAGCCCGCGCTGATACCGGCTTTACGTTCGACTTCCCGCAGGATGCCCTAGAGTTCAAGGGCACCTGGCGCATCCTGGGACCGAAGGACGATGACTCCAAATACTGGACAGCCTACGGGGCCTACTCCGATGCGACCAATACGCTGCAGTACGCCAAGATCGGCCTGACAGCCCTGCATATCATCAGCCACGTGCAGCCGAACTGGATCTGGATGACGTTCGAGCAGGTCGACAATCCGACGGCGACGTACCAGTATTTTCTGGGTGCAAAGGGAGACCCGGTCGGCGTCAATACGACGGCGAACCCGCTCTCCATCCCGATCAATGCCGAACTGGAGTTCATCACCAAGGGGACCAAGTGGCAGAACTACCGCGTGATCGGCTGGCAGTTCGACGAAGTGCGGGGGGACGGCCAGCCGGTCGTGCTGGCGAACTCAAACATCGAGACGTACTTCCCGCAGACCTCGTCGTGCATGAGCTGCCATGCGATGGCGAACATCGGCCCGCCCGACAGTCGGCGGCTGAACATGTGGAACACGAATAGCTCCGGGATTCAGGGGCGGATCGGGACGATCGACTTCCCGGCCATTGTCCAGGGAATGAGCCTCGATCCGACGCAGTACAAGCAGATGAACTACGCCTGGTCGCTGCGCGAGGCGCAATCGACTGCGGCTCCGATGGCCAAACCGAAGCCGCAGGCCGCGAGTCGTTGAGGAGTAGTAAGACAGTGAGTGTCGTCTTTCGCTCCGCGAAAGACCAGCCTTTCGCGGAGCGAAAGGCGACACTCCAGGCAGAAGCGTTGCCCCATCAGGGATCGGTCCGCTGACTCTCCCCCGCCCTCACCTCACAAACCACAGGTTCTCATCCATGAGCTATCTCATTCCGCCCCGTCTCAATTTCTTCGGCAATGTCAGCGCCAACCCGCCGACGACCAACAACAACGACCTCGCGTCGGTCTACGATGTCGACACGATGACGCTCAACAACGTGATGCGCATCTTCGACGGCGGGACGACCACACTGCCAGCCGGTGCCACCAACACATTCGACTGGAATAGCGTGGGGGACAACCTCGGTCTCCGGCAGTGGTTGATGGGACTGATGCAGATCCCCGACAGCTACTTCCAGGAAGACGACCTCGGCGGACTGACCCACGGGCAGATGGCTCACTGGAACTACTACGGCGATCACGACACGCAATTCCCGAACACCACCATCAACTCGGCGGTTCTCGCCAGCGGGCAACCGGCTGCGGCTGGCGATGACGCCCTGAAGCTTCAGGTCTCGCTCAATGGCGACATCTTCTATGGACGGCGGAGAGGCGGTTCGCTGGTCGACGCCGACCCGACGGGGCTGATCACCTCGCAGATATTCTCGGGGCAGTTTCTGCTCAGCTTGCCGATCGAGGGGGGCGGATCGTTTCCGGTGTTGATCGCGGACCACCCGACGACGGCGTACTCGTACATCATCAACCCGAATAAGAACCTGAACTCCTCGTGCGAAGGGTTCGAATCAGTCTCATCGATCTTTCAATTCGGCCTCAAGAATGAGAACCTGACGTTCGTCGATGACCCGGTATTTCACTCCCCGGCCATGAACGACCTGAAGCAGCAGGCCCGGCAGGGACTCGGCCTGATGGTCCGGTTCTGCTTCTACGATGCCGTCTTCAACATCCAGGCGATCCAGCTCAATCAACTCTTCAACGGCATGCCGCCCCAGTACGTCTACAACCCCTATTACGGCAGCCTCATCGGCACGATCGGCGTCTGGAACGCTGACGAGATCAGCAGTGCCCCGGTGGGTCGCAAGCTGCGGGTCCAGGTGCCCTATCAGTACCCCCCACAGCAGAGCAGCCTGACCCCCTTGCAGTTGGCCGATAAGAGAAAGCGGATGCACTCTGTTTCCAAGTATCGCGCCCGCGTGAAGACGAAGGCGGGTGATCCGTCTGCGCCTCGCACGGCGAGGTTGGGCGGCACGATGGCCCATGTGAACACCGCTCTGGGAGTGGTCACGCTCGATTGGGTCTGCACCTTTCCGGAGGCCGATACGGTCACACGCGAAAAGGTCGATCTCGGTCCGCTGAGTCTGGTGCTGTTGTATGGAGTGAATGAGTCTCAATCGGTCACGATCGGCGTCATCAATGATCCCGTCAATAAAAACAACTCCAAGGCAATCTATGAGTCGAGCGGCGGGGTCTTCGACGTGTCCTACGCGAACAGTCCTGACCGGGCCATCATTGAGGCCAACATCGCCACCGGTCGGCTGGCCATCGTGGCCCCGAATTTGACACTCGATCCCGTGACCGCGAAGTATCCACTCATGGAAATCGAGGCGTTCGACGTGCAAACTGAGAACCGCGTCGTGTACTTCGACGCCGGGGTGTACGACCAACCGGGCGGCACTCCGATTCCGGGCACCTCGCAGATCACGATCCAGGTGCTGGTCAAAGGGGTCGCTCCGACGACACCGACTCAGGTCAATCTCGAATACTGGATGTGTCAGAAGGTGACCCTCGACCCCATGACAATGCAGCCGATTCCGATGGTCAACCCCGACCGGGTGCAGGTCCCGGTCGTCGACCCGTACTTCACGGTGGCGGGCACGGTGCCTCAGCCGCCGACGAAATACTTTCTGGGATTCCTCTCTCAGGATCCGATGTACCCGGGCGGGAATGTGAGCGTGACCACGGAACAAGTGACGGTTCCCGCGGGAGGACAGTTGACGCTGAACTTGACCGCGTTGCCAGTGGGGATGAACCCGTCCACGTTTCGTGCGGGGGTGAGCCTGATCCGGTTCACCGATCCCGCGAATCCGGTGACGCCGAACTTCGCTTGGGACAACTGCGACTATGCGACGGTCCGCATCCTGCCGTTCGATGACTATTCGCAGGTTCCCGATGCGACGATCAACAACTGGAGCTACATCTACTCCGAGGTCTTCGGGTTCTATTCGGTGCTGTACCCGGTGATGTCAAAGGTCATCCCCTGGGGCCCCACCGGTGCCCCCAACAACCCCGCTGAGGTCAAGCAATTCGCCAGCCAGATCCTGGCGCTGACCGACTTCAACATGTGGAACACGACGATCTACATGCCGATCACCCGCGACCTGTCGGGCGGCAAGCGGGAGCTGTTGCGGCGGTGGTGCAACTTGCAGCAGTAGTACACCGTCAACGCGAGATATAGGGGTTCGCCTCCTTCGGGAGGGCGAGGCTCCTGCCGAGCCGCTACTGTGGGTTGACGTTGTCCCCTGGCTCGCGGCTCAGCAGGAGCTTCGCCCTCCCAGGCGATCACAACGCGGCCCGCGCTTCGTCGGCGATCCGAGCGGCCTCGTCCGCCGTCGGTGCCGTGGCGGTGATGTGCCCCATCTTGCGGCCCGGCTTGGCGTCGGCTTTTCCGTAGAGGTGCAGCTTCGCGGTCGGCCAGCGGGTCACGGCGTTCCAGTTCGGCTCGCCGTTCGCCCACCGATCTCCGAGCAGGTTCGACATCGCGGCGGGGCGGAGTTGTTCGACGGAGCCGAGCGGCAACCCGCAGATCGCACGGATGTGCTGCTCGAATTGGCTGGTGACGTGCCCCTCAATGGTCAGGTGGCCGGAGTTATGCGGCCGGGGAGCGAGTTCGTTCACGAGCAACCGGCCCTCGCGGGTCACGAAGAACTCGACGCACAACAGGCCGACCACTTGCAGTTGGTCCATCAGCATCCGCGTCACATCGCGGGCCTGCGTCTGGATCGATTCGCGGATCGCATCGGCGGGGCAGATCGAGAGGTCGAGGATGTGGTGGCGATGGTGATTGATGATCGGGCCGTAGAAGACGATCTCGCCCGCTTCGCTGCGACAGCCGATGACCGAACACTCGATTTCGAGGTCGATCCACTCTTCGAGAACAGCCGCCCGCCCGTTGAGTTGGCCAGCTGCCTCCGCCACATCGGACGGCTCCTTGAGCAGCCACTGCCCCTTGCCGTCGTACCCGCCGGTGGTGGTCTTCAGGACGCACGGGCCGCTGAACTGGCTGACCTGCGAGGCCAGATCGTGGGCCGGGTCGATCGTCGCGAACTTCGGCAGCGGGGCCCCCAGTCGGGCGAGAGTCTCTTTCTCCACGCGGCGGTTCTGGGCCACCTCCAACACGCAGCGGCTGGGCCGAACCCGCGTGTGTTTTTGTACGACATCGACGCACGGCAGCGGGACGTGTTCGGTCTCGAAGGTGGCGACATCGACTTGCTTCGCGAACTCAGCGACCCGATCGAGATCGACGAAGGCACCGACGACCGTATGATCGGCCCACTGGGCTGCCGGGCCATTCGGCTCGTCACTATAGATGACAACGCGGTAGCCCATGCGGCGCGCGGGGACCGCCAGCATGCGGCCCAATTGACCACCGCCGAGAATTCCAATGGAAGCACCGGGAGCCAAAGCACCGCTCATGTCAGCTCCTGCTGCATGACTTTTTCGGCCTGCTCCTGGCGGAACTGCTCCAGCTTTTTCCGCAACTCGGGTCGACTATTGGCCAGAATACGGCACGCGAGCAGCCCGGCATTCTTGGCCCCGGCCTCACCGACCGCCAGCGTACCGACCGGCACCCCGCCGGGCATCTGGACGATCGACAGCAGCGAGTCAACCCCGTGGAACCACTTGCTCCCGACCGGTACTCCCAGGACCGGTAGCGTCGTCAGCGCGGCCACCATCCCCGGCAGGTGTGCGGCCCCTCCCGCCCCGGCGATGATGACCTCCAGCTTTCGCGAGACCGCCGTCTGAGCGTACTCGACCATCCACTCGGGCGTGCGGTGAGCCGAGACGATGCGGCACTCATGCGGCACCCCGAACTCGGTGAGGATGTCCGAGGCCGGGCGCAGCGTCTCCCAGTCGGACTGGCTGCCCATGATGATGCCGACGAGCGGCGAAGGAGCGGCGGACATGAGGACTCCCCACGGGGCGGTGCGTCGAACGGAATTCATTCCGTTCCCGCCAGAGAGAGTATCCCTGCGGACGGAGCGAATCAACTCGCCGGCAACGTCTGATCGCATTCTGGACTAGTTGTGGCCGGGGACGCTCCGTTTCGAGGACTTCGCGTCGCAGCTAAACGGGGGCGTGTCCGGAAGGGCGAACGTGTTGTGTGGCGCGGCGTTTGCTTCACTCGAACTCGCGAGTCCGTAGCGGTCGTGGGACCGCATTTCGACAAAATCGTCTTGGCGGCTGTGCAATCTTTACGATAGAAGACGCCGGTCATGTCCCGAGTTCTGGCCATTCTTGTCTCTCTGTTCGCCCTGCTGACCGCACCGGGCTGTGTGGCGTTGCAGCAACCGCACAGTGGGTCGGCAGCTTGCTTGCCCCCCTCTGGTCCGGCCAGCACGGCGGGGTTGCCACAAGGCTGGGGGCTGACTCAAACGGCGTGGCTCCCTAGTCATCAGCAGTTCGGGTATGGCGGAGTGCCCGTCATCCCCGGAAAACCGCCCGGAGCAGCTGCGGCAGATTCTGCCGATCCGGCGTCGTATGCCGCCACCACTCCAGCCGGAGCCCCGACTCCCTCGACGACGGTCCAGCTCTACTACGGAACCAATCGCACACTCCTCACTGCCACCACCACACCGCAGACCAATCACTATGGCCAGTGCGAGGTCTCGATCCCCCGGCGGCACCAGTTCGGGGAACTCGAACGCCCCAGCTTCTGGCGTTTGGAATTCCGCGAGTCGGAGGCCAAGCATGTCGTTCTGAAGAGTGTAAAACCACTGGATGCCGATGTCTGCCTCGGACAGTTGCGGGAGGATCTGAACTCGAAAGAGGAGTCAGCGCTGTTCGTTTTCGTGCATGGGTATAACGTCGAATTCGCCGAAGCCGCCCAGCGCACCGCTCAGATGGCGTTTGACCTCCAGTTCCGGGGCGTTCCGATGTTCTACAGTTGGCCCTCGCGCGGCACGCTGGGGGGGTATTCGGACGATCTGTTGAGTGCGGACGCCTCGGCAGGTCCGCTGGCCGAGTTTCTGACTCGTCTGGCCACGGAGACCGGAGCGAGGAAAATCCATCTGGTGGCTCACAGTATGGGGAATCGAGCCCTCGTCGGAGCGCTGGCCCGGATCGGTCAGACCCCCGAGACTCCGGTGAAATTCAACCAGGTGGTGTTCGCCGCCCCGGACCTCGACGCGGCCCAGTTCGCCAACGACCTGGCCCCCCGCATTCGTCCCGTTGTGGAGCGCGTCACGATCTATGAGTCCGGCAGCGACCTCGCCTTGTGGGCCTCTCGGCTCTGGAACCAGACAGTGCGTCTGGGCCAGCCGGGACCGTACTGGCCCCAGATTCGGACCTACGACTGGATTGATGTGATCGATGCGACTTCGGTCGGGTTTGAGTGGTTCAACCTGGGGCACTCGGCGTACGGCGGCGGATTGCTGGCCGATGTTCGTCGCGTTCTGGACGGTCGACCCATCGGCGAAACGGTCCCCGGCCCCGGCCCCGGCAGCGGTCGCTGGACCGTGACCCGCCCGCCCGCCCCGAGTGGCCCGTTGTACGGCAGCACGCCGCCTCCGGTGTACCTCTATCGGCCCATCGGACCGTGGCCCGCGGCTCCTGTCGATCGGTGGCGATAACGGGATAAGGGGCCATCGGAGACACGCCGTATCGACCACCCTCACCAGCGGTGGTACAATTCCCCCATGAGCAGCCCAGCCACAATGACCGAAGCCGACATCCTCACCGAGGTTGTCGAGCCGGATCGTCCGACTCTCAGCCCCGAGGTGGCCGAGGAGTTGCTGACATTGCGTTTCAATGACATTGCTACGAGTCGGATGCGTGAACTCCTGCAAAAGAATAACGCAGGCACGATCACGCCAGCGGAAAAGCAGACGCTGGACAACTATCTGCGTGTGGGTGAGTTCCTTGATTTGATGCAGGCCAAGGCCCGCCTGACCCTCACACCAGTCGGCTCCGCGGAGTCATGACACCCGCCCTGCGAGAGCAAGTGCGGCAACGGGCTCGCGACTGCTGCGAGTATTGCCAGATGCCGCAGTCGTGTACCCTTCTGCCGCACGAGGTCGATCATATTCGTGCTCAGAAGCACAAGGGGCCCACTCGAACAGAGAATCTGTGCTGGCCCTGCGCGTTATGCAATTCCTATAAAGGCAGCGATGTCTCGGCATATGTGCCCGGAACCGAAGAACTGGTTCGCCTGTTCAATCCACGAACCGATGTTTGGGAAGATCATTTCGAATGGATGGACTCGCAGCTACTCGGCAAAACACCAATCGCCCAAGCGACGCTGGAGCTACTCCAGATCAACAAGGACAGTCGCGTGGTTTTGCGCCGGATGCTGATGGATTTGGCCCTGTTTCCCCCAGTGGCCGAACATTGACCGGACCTCGCGTTCCTGGCCCTGCCAATGTTTGGGCGTGCGAGCCGGTTCGATGATCCCTATCATTCGTTGACTTGAATCCCCAGAGATCGGAGGCCGGTCCCATGTACGGATTTGTGCGTCGCCCCTGGGATGTGCCGCAGAGGCTGCACACGTCGCGAGAGGTATATCGCGGCGTGCGTCCCTCGCGGCGGGAGCTTCAAGACCGTGAAGTACAACGGGGACGGGGAGGGGGTGGCGAAGCTGTCTGAGTCGCGGTCCACCGAGGTGATAAAGTGAGGTAGCTGCGTTCGCCAGAACGCGGGGTGCCCGCACTCTGGCGAGTGCAGTTACCGCACAGGTTTCGATTCACTTGTCACGGGATTCGCTGCCGTTCTGAGCATGCTCGGACCTGTATCGGCCTTCAGCACCGTCAGCACGTGCTGCGTGATCTCCCGGTGAATGCGAGGATCCCACTCGGCGGCGATGTGAGCCTTGGTATCAAAACTGGAGTCGTACTTCGGACCGCCAGTGACCAGGAAGCCGTGCTGCGGGTCTCCCAAATCCACATTCACC
>JAYTFV010000623.1:0-3721 GCA_043734065.1 Planctomycetota bacterium | reverse complement strand
CTCGTCCGGCGGACCCTGGAAGACAACCCCGTGCCGGAAGGGGGCTGGTCGTCGGCTCGACTGTGCCGGGCACTGGGGAAGAAGCTGCATGATGAGAATGTGGGCACCGGCATCCTGCGGAGTGCGTACGAGCAGAACGTTCCGGTGTTCATTCCGGCCTTCACCGACAGCGAGGTCGGTCTCGATGTCGCGACCTGGGCGATGAGCCAATGGGTCAAGGAGCAGAAACTTGACCCCTCGAAGATGACGCCCGATGAACTGATGCGAGTGCCGCCTGCGTTCAACCCGTTCATCGATCTGCTGGAGTACGCCCGGCTGATCGGCAATGCCCAGACGCTCGGCATCTTCACCATCGGCGGCGGCGTCCCCCGCAACTGGGCCCAGCAAGTCGCCCCGTTCTATGACATGACCAACCTTCGCGTCGGCAGCCAGTTCGTCGCCCCCCGCTTCAAGTACGGCGTCCGCATCTGCCCCGAGCCGGTCCACTGGGGCGGGCTGTCGGGGTGTACCTATATCGAGGGCGTGAGTTGGGGCAAGTTCATCTCGCCGAAAGAAGGGGGCCGCTTCGCGGAGGTCTACGCGGATGCGACCGTGGCGTGGCCGATCCTGATGAAGGCGGTGTTTGAGACGCTGGATGGGGCGGGGACGCCACTGAGTTAGCAGCCGAGCTGTCTTGTCCTGACCGGGAATCCAGAGAAGGCTGCCCGATGCGTTTTGAATTCCCGGCCAAATCCCTCTATATCCCCCGAAACCAGAAGATCGTTTCCTGGCCCGTCGTCGAATTGACAATTCCACGACCGATTGGCACTCCCTTCCAAAAACGAGTGTTGATCGACACGGGATCTACGAACACCATCTTTCCCATCTCCTTGGCCGCTCAGCTTGGAATCGCTGATGTCGAAAAGCTCTCGACCATACAATTGAACTCAGGCTCTGGAGCGTTCAAGGGCTATTTGACCAAAGCCAGAATGTGGATCGATCACCCAGGAAGTCCAAGCTCTGGCTGGGAATGGATCGGAGAAATCGTTCTTGCCAATGTCCGAACATCGCACTACGGCGTCCTGGGACACATTGGATTCTTGGAGTATTTTGACTTCGAACTGCGATCCGAAGAAGAAGTCTTCATTCTGGGGAACAACTCTCGTTTCCCTGGGATCGTTCGCGAGTAAGACATCGCTACATGTAACTCACCCCGTATTCCATCACTCGCGAGACGCACACATCGCACAACTGCAACCCGATCGCCTGGAGTTTGACCTCCAACTCTTCCTCGGTCGGGGCATAGGCAATCCCGACATCGTGGGCGTCGAGTGCCACGAACTCCCCGCCGTGGTCCTTCATCTCGGTGAGCTGGCGCTCCACGTCCTCAGCGGTCAGTCGGCTGGAGATTTTGGGCATGATTCACCGACATTCCGGAGTGAGCGGGATGGACGCTGCCCCCGTTGCTGGCTCGGGGAGCCGGTCCATTGTATCGGTCGGGATGTTCATCCGGCAAGAACTTTACTCCGGATGTTCGCTTGTGCCCCCTCCCCACACCTCCCCCATCCGCTCCAGCAGTGCTTCCACCAGCAGCGGGTGCAGGCCCAGGGGGGGGCAGAGTCGGAACTGGACGCTGGGGTAGCGGGCGGTGAACTCGGTTTGAAACCCGGTCAGGTCTTCAGCGATGTGTGTCCCCGCCGAGAGGAAGAACGGCGACATCCGCACCTGCGTGGCCCCGCGAGCGACGCAGCGGGCCGCTCCTTGCGGGATGGTCGGCTCGGCGAGTTCGAGGTAGGCGATCTCGACGATCTCTTCGGGACGGCGAGAGCGGACCAGCTCGGCCAACTGCACCAGGTCGGCGTTGGCAGCGGCGCGGCGGCTGCCGTGGGCGATGAGCAGAATTGCTGAGGGCATCGGTTGTTCCGTAGACTGGGAGTTGTCGCCTTTCGCTCCGCTGGCATTGTCGCCTTTCGCTCCGCGAAAGGACGTTCTTTCGCGGAGCGAAAGACGACACTCTGTAACAGCCGGTCGATCAGGAGTTCCCCATGCCGTCCGTCGATCGCCCGTCCTCGTCCCCCGCTCCGCTGCCCGAGCGGATTGGAGACTACAAGATCGAGCGCAAGTTGGGCCAGGGGGGCATGGGGACGGTGTACCTCGGGAAGCACGAGCAGACCGGGGAACTCGTCGCGATCAAGGTGCTCCCCGCCAGCCTGGCCCGCGAAGAGGGGTTCGTGGCCCGCTTCGCCCGCGAGATCGAGGCCATGCAGCGCGTGACCGGCGAGAACGTGGTCCAGATGTATGACAGCGGGGAATGGGAAGGCACCTACTACTATACGATGGAATTCGTGGATGGCGAGACCGTCACCGACCGGATCATCCGGGAGAAACGCCTGGGCTGGCGCGAAGTCATCGAGATCGCCTGCCAAATCTGCAAGGCCCTCAAGGCCGCTCACAACACCGGCATCGTGCATCGCGACCTCAAGCCCTCGAACCTGCTGCTCGACAAGCATGGCCTGTGCAAACTGACCGACTTCGGCGTCGCCCACATCTTCGCGGGGGATCAACTCACAGCCACCGGCGGCGTGATCGGCACTGTTGAATACATGTCCCCCGAGCAGGCCCAGGGCCGCCGCGTCGACAAACGGAGCGACATCTACTCGCTGGGAGCGGTGATGTATGTGATGCTCACCGGGCGCCCGCCGTTCACCGGCAGATCGGCCCTCGACATCGCCCAGAAGCACAAGTACGGCCAGTTCGACAGCCCGCGCCGCATTGTTCCCGAGATCCCCCACTGGCTCGATGAGGTCATCTGCAAGTGCCTCGAAAAGAACCCCGACAACCGCTACCCCGATGCGTATGTTCTCCAACTGCGGTTGCAGGAGATCCCCAAGAAGGTCGAGTTGACACAGCAGTCGGGGACGTTCGAGTTCGAGGATGTCGACGGCCATGACGAGACGCTGGCTGCGAATGGCCAGAACTCCGACCCCGAGGCGGCCGGTGTCGCGATGCGGGAGTTGATGAAGGCCCACGTCGAGAAAACCAACACGCAGACTCTGATCGAGCGGGTGCTGGACAGCACCTGGTTCCTGATCGCCGCTCTCGCGGCGATCATCGCCGGAGGGGTATATTGGTGGAACCAGCGTCTGCCGACGCCGGAGGCTTTGTTCAAACAGGGGCAGGTTCTGATGGCTGGGGAGCCGGGACCGGACTGGGAGCGGGCCAAGCGCGAGATCTTCGACCCCCTCATCGAGAAGGACGCCAAGCAGTGGGGGCCGCTGGTCGAACCGTACCTCGATCAGATTCGACTCTATGATCTGCGCAAGTCGCTGCTGGGACGACGCGGGACATGGACGGCCAGAGATGCCGAGACCGACGGGGAACGGCTGCTGCAGAAGGCCGTCCAGTTGCGGAGCCTCGGCCAGAATGCGGAGGCCAAACAGGTGCTGCTGGGCCTGTCGCGGATCACCGAGGGGGATACGGAGGAAGCAGATTTGCACACGCTGGCAGTTGACTTGCTGAGTGAACTCAACGACAAGAGCATCGGTGCGGAGGCATACAGCCTGGTGAAGCGTTCGCTGGAGCGAGCCGCCGCGTTGAATCAAGACGGGAAGATCGAACAGGCTCGCGCCCTCTGGCAAAGCGTCGTGGACCTGTACGCTTCCGATCCCGATGCGGCGACGTTCGTGGCACAGGCCCGTGAGGGTCTGGCTCGATGAGTGTCGTCTTTCGCTCCGCGAAAGAA
>JAYTFV010000622.1:0-26968 GCA_043734065.1 Planctomycetota bacterium | reverse complement strand
CCAGGGGCTGACGCCGCCCGGCTCGCCTGATCGCCGAGATGAAGACTACCCGCGTTCTGGCAAACGTAGCTACTACGGCACTAGGCCGGGTCGTCGGCTTCCAGCAGACCGCCCTTGTTCATCATCACCAAGTGACTGTCGATCTTCTGCACGAGGTCCATCGCCACCGACACGCAGATCAGCAGGCCGGTGCCGCCGTAGAAGCTGGCCACGAGCGGTGAAATCTGCATCGACGAGGCGACGATCGTCGGCACGATCGCAATGATCGCCAGGAACCCCGCCCCGACGTAGGTGATGCGGTGCATCACCTGATCGAGGTAATCCGCGGTGCGGGCACCGGGACGGTAGCCGGGGATGAAGCTGCCGTGGTCCTTGAGGTTCTCGGAGATGTCCTTCGGGTTGAAGGTGATGCCGGTCCAGAAGTAGCAGAAAAAGTAGATCAGCGTGATGAACAGCAGGTTGTACAGGAACCCGCGATCGCTGGCGTTCAGGACATGCAGGAACGGGGCGATGGCCTTCAGCCAGGCGTACTCACTGTTACCCGCCATGTTCCCCAATTGATTGAGGATCGAGATCGGGATGAGCAGCAGGCTCGACGCGAAGATGATCGGCATCACGCCCGATTGGTTGATCCGCAGCGGCAGCGACTGACGCTGGCCACCGGTCACCCGCCGACCCCGCACGTGCTTGGCACTCTGGATCGGGATGCGGCGGGTGGCCGTCGTCATGGCGATGACGCCGATGATGACCGCCACAAACAGCCCGCCGAGCAGCACTAGCTTGTCGACTCCGGCCTTAGAGCCGAGTTGGATGTTGAACGACCCGTTGTCAAAGGCCGGTCCGAGCAGCTCCTTGATGGCTTCTGGGATGCGGGCCAGGATGCCTGCCATGATGAGCAGGCTGATCCCGTTGCCAATGCCGAACTCATCGATCTGCTCACCGATCCACATCAGGAACACGGTCCCCGCCGTCATCGTCAGAGTGGCAGCCATCCAGCCGAAGAAGCCGTCATAGATCGGCAGGATGTACCCTTGGTTCCGCATGTACATCACCCAGAAGAAGCTCTGCACCAGGCAGATCACGACGGTGGCGTAGCGGGTGTATTCATTGATCTTCTTGCGGCCCCCTTCCCCTTCTTTCTGAAGAGCTTCCAGCGGCGGATAGACCGTGGCCAGAAGCTGGAAGATAATCGAGGCCGAAATGTACGGCATGATCCCCAGACCGAAGATCGTTCCGTTCCCGAGGCTCGACGCCGAAAACATCGACATGGCCTGCAACACCTGGCCCATCGCCCCCTGCGACTCGGTCATGCGCCGCAAAGCCGCGAAGAACTTATCCTGGTCCAGGAACGACAAGGGGATAAAGAACCCCAGCCGGTAGACGCCCAGCAGGATCAACGTGAGGATGATCTTCTGTCGCAACTCCGGAATACGAAACACCGTGAGAATTCGGGCCAGCATGCCTTCGCGTCCTTACCAGGAACCCACGCCAACGAAAACGAGTGAACGGCGAAACAGGCACGCCATTCACTCGCAGTTGTATTCGATGTGACTATTTCGGGTCAATTGACAGGGGTCAAACGACAGGGGTCAAACGATGACTTCGATAGTGCCACCGGCGGCACGGATCTTCTCTTCGGCCGAACGTGAAAACCGATGGACTTTCACCGTCAGCTTGTGCGTCAACTCACCGTCCCCGAGGATCTTGATGGCGTCGAAACGCCGCTTGACCAGCCCCTTCTCGTGCAGCGATTCCAGGCACACCGTGTCGCCTGAAGCGTACGCTTCCTGAAGCTGGTACAGATTAAGAGCCACGACCACTGCCGCATGCTCCTTGTTGTTGAAGCCGCGCTTCGCCACCAGGCGAAACAACTGCTTCTGACCACCCTGGAAACCGGGACGGTGGCTGTTGCCGCGACGGCTGCCAGCCCCGTTGTTGCCGCGACCGCTAGTCTTGCCATGTCCGGAACCGCAACCGCGACCGACCCGCTTGGGGGCCTTGTTGGTATGCACGTTCTTGTGTACATCGCTGAGAATCATGTTAGACCTCTACTCCCCGCAGACGGGCGACATCTTCGCGTGTCCGCAACTTGCCCAGGGCCATGAGGGTGGCCTGAACCACATTCGAAGGGTTACTCGATCCCCGTTTCTTGGTGAGAATGTCCTTCACACCGACCGACTCCACGACCGCCCGGATCGTCGCACTGGCGATGATCCCGGTTCCGGCGGGAGCGGGCATGAGCTTGACGTGAGACGATCCGTAACGGGCTTCGACCGCATGCGGGATCGTCGTGCCGGTCAGCGGGAAACGCTGCGAACGCTTCTGAGCCTGCTTGGTCGCCTTCTCGACGGCGACGGGGACTTCCGTCCCCTTCGAGTAGCCCACGCCGATCTTGCCGTTGGAGTCGCCGACCACGACCAACGCCGTGAAGCTGAACCGACGGCCCCCCTTGACCACGCACGCACAGCGGCGGATCTGGATGACTCGTTCCGGTGAATTAGAATCACCACCCTGATGACCACCACGTGACATGCTTCTCTCCCACCCGTTCGACGGGCCTGTTCACACGGGCACTCGCCCAGACCGGTCTTTAGAAATCGAGGCCAGACTCACGGGCGGCATCCGCCAGTGCGGCCACGCGGCCGTGGTAGCGGCTGCCACCCCGGTCGAAACAGACCTGAACCACCCCCTTGGCCACAGCCCGCTCTGCGATGGCCTTGCCGACGCGGATCGCCCCTTCGGAGTTGCTGTGGCAAGTACCCGCCCCTCCCAGGGACTTCTCGACCGTCGAGGCCGCAGCCAGCGTTTGACCGAGCGAGTCATCAATGATCTGTGCGTAAATGTGCTTACCGCTGCTGAACACGGAGAGGCGCGGACGCCCACTCGAACGGAGTTGGTTCCGCACGCGGAACTTCCGTCGCTCTCGCTGATCCGCCAGTCGCTTTTCCTGACTCATCTCACACCTGTTTTGAACAACCGAATCGTCCCACCACAGACACTCCCGAGGGGAGCGTCTGAACTGCGGGAGTTGTCTGAAAACTCACTCGTGGCCGACCAACTTGATCTTGTCAGGTAGCTGCACTCGCCAGAGTGCGGGCACCCCGCGTTCTGGCGAACGCAGCTACGCTCATCTTCACCGTCACAGAGTACTAGCTGCCGAAGGCCTTGCCCGCCTTGCGACGGACCTGTTCCCCAGTGTATCGAATCCCTTTGCCTTTGTAAGGCTCGGGCGGACGGACACGGCGGATGTTGGCTGCGAACTGACCCACAACGGCCTTGTCGATCCCGCTCACCAGGATTTCTGTCGGCTTGGCCAACGTACAGGTGACACCGGCAGGAATCGGCAACTCGATGATGTTGGCGTATCCGACCTGCAACGCAATCTTCTTGCCCTTCAGAGTGGCCTGATAGCCGACCCCGATGATCTCCAGCTTCTTCTCGTAGGGTTTCTGCACCCCTTCGACCATGTTGTTGATCAACGCCCGGGTCAGCCCATGCAGAGCCCGGTTGACGCGATCATCCGCCGGACGCTTGACGAGGATCACTCGCTTCGCACCATCGAACTCCACAGCCATCGCCGGATTCCAGTCCAGGCTCAGTTCCCCCTTGGGGCCTTTGACCTTGAGCTGTCCATCGGCGATCGCGACGTTCACGTTGGCGGGAACGGCGACCGGCTTCTTTCCAATTCTTGACATGCTGCACCTTGTTCGGTTACCGGGAACAGGGAAGTTCCCGAGCCACCATGGGGGAAGGGCTGACGCGGTGAGAAGGGCTGACGCGATCCCCGCGTTACCACACTTCCCGCGTTACCACACTTCGCAAAGGACTTCGCCGCCGACGTTCTGAGCCTTGGCCTCGCGGCTGCTCAGCACACCCTTGCTGGTCGTCAGAATCGTGATGCCCAGTCCGTTGAGAACCGGCTGAATCTGGCTGACCCCGTTGTAGTTTCGAAGGCCCGGCTTGCTCACCCGCTTGATCTTCTGGATCACACGCTCGCCGTTGGGGCCGTACTTGAGGTTGACCTTGAGGGTCTTCCCCGGCAGGAGCTTCCCCGGGACGGTCTCACCCTCTGGGTTTTTCACCGCGGGTTCCGCGTTCTGGATGACCTCAAAGTCCCAGATGAAACCTTCCCGCTGCAGGGCCGCAGCGAGGGCTTCCTTCTGATTCGAGTGAGTCACATCCACGGTCAGCCGTTCAATCTGCACGGCGTTGCGGATGCGGGTCAACATGTCGGCGATCGGGTCGGTCATCATAATGGGGGGGTCCTCGGTCGCTGGGCCGTCACTCGACTACCAGCTGGCCTTCTTCACTCCAGGGATCAGACCATCCAGGGCCAGGTTCCGGAAACAGATACGGCAAATCAGGAACTTGCGGTACACAGCCCGGGGCCGTCCGCACAGCTGGCAGCGATGCTCGAGCCGACTGCTGAACTTTGGCTTGCGAGCGGCTTTAGCGACGTGCGCTTTGCTGGCCATCTTGGAATCCTTTGGGGCTCAACTGCGGTTGTGGTCTCAACGGTTGTGGTCTCAACGGTTGTGGTCTCAACCGGTGTTCGAAATCGGAGGTTGTGGGGACTCGGGAGTGTAGTGCAGGATCGCTGGAATATCTATTCCACCCCACCCGCAGAAACTACGGCTTCACAGTCTCTTTGCGGAACGGCATGCCGAATTCACGAAGCAGGATGCGACCCCGCTCGTTGGTTCCGGCTGTGGTGACGATGGCGATGTTCATCCCCTGCACATTCTGGATCTTGTCGGCCTGGATTTCGGGAAACACGGTCTGTTCCGGCAGCCCCATGCTATAGTTCCCGGCTCCATCGAACGCCTTGAAGCTCACGCCCCGGAAGTCGCGGACTCGCGGCAGAACGATGTTGATCAGGCGGTCGAGGAACTCGTACATCTTGGCCCCACGCAGGGTCACACGGCAGCCGACCTGCATCCCCTCTCGCAGTTTGAAGTTCGAGATCGACTTGGTGGCCTTGGTGATCGCGGGCTTCTGACCGGTGATCGCACCCAGGTGCTGAGCGACTTCCTGGAGAATCTTCTGGTCGCCGATGGCCCGACCCACTCCCATGCTGACCACGATCTTCTTGATCTGGGGCAGGGCGTGCGGGTTGGTCGTCCCAAACTCGGCGGCGAGCTTGGGGACGATCTCTTTCCGATAACGTTCGAGCAGACGAGGAGGCATGACTCTGAATTCCCTGTGTGGTCGCGATCCAGTGAGACTCCGATACCAACCGGAATCTGTTTCATCGCGACTCAAAACCGACCGGCAACCAGTACTCTGGTCACTGACTGCTAGTCACTGACCACTGACCACTGATCACTTCCCCCGGGGCGGGCTGACGCGCCCCACCGAGGTGCTGCACTTCTTGCAGATCCGCTCTTTCGAGCCATCCGCAGCCACTCGGAACCCAATCCGCACCGGCTTCTGGCACTTCTCGCAATAGAACATGACGTTCGATGCGAAAATCGCCTTCTCGAAGCGCAGACGGCCACCCTGGGGACTCTTGGGATGCCCCTTCTTGACGTGCCGCTGGACCACGTTGACGTTCTCGACGACGACCTTCATGCCGCCTTCGAGAACCTCCGTGACCCGCTTCGGTGAAGACGCGGCTTCATCGCCGGAGATCACCACCACCATGTCGCCCTTCTTGATTTTCATGATCAGACGACCTCACTTGCCAGGCTCAGGATCTTCGTAAACTTCTTCTCCCGCAGCTCACGAGCGACCGCTCCGAAGATGCGGGTGCCGCGCGGGTTGTTGTCGGCGTCGATCAGCACGATGGCATTGCTGTCGAAGCGGACATAGCTGCCGTCAGCGCGGCGGGTGGCCTTGCGACAGCGGACGATCACACCCTTGACGACCTTGCCATGCCGGACCGCTTCGGGAGCGCCGGGAATGGCCTTCTGAATGCTGCAAACGACGATGTCGCCCAGGCTGCCCCAGCCGATATGGGTCGGGCCGAGGACGCGGATGGTGCGCACGAGCTTGGCGCCCGTGTTGTCTGCCACGTCGAGAATGGTCTGCATCTGAATCATGAGGATTCCCCTTCACTGTGCGCTTGTCGCTGTGCTTGTCGCTGTGCTTGTCTGGTAGCTGCATTCGCCAGAGTGCGGGATCCCCGCGTTCTGGCGAACGCCGCGACTGGATCACTAGACCGTGGCCTGGACGGTCTCGGAGACCGCCGGTGCCCGGTTTCCGGTTTGGACCACTCGCACGAGTTCCCAACGCTTGGTCCGGGAACGCGGACGGCATTCCACGATCTCCACGGTGTCCCCCGTGCGAGAGACTTCAGTCTCGTCATGGACGTAGCAAATCGTCCGGGCGCGGACGATCTTGCCATACTTCGGATGGCGATACAGACGAGCGACCTCGACACGTCGCGTCTTGCTGTTCTGATCCCGAGTCACGACTCCGACCAATTGCCGCTGCATCTGAATTCCTCGCCTATGCCTGCTTCGCCATGAGATCACGCTGATGAACAATGGTTTTGATCCGGGCAATCTGCCGACGGAGTCGGCGGAGGCTGCTCGGAGCATCCAGCTTTTCCGTGGACGCCTGGATCCGCAATTGGAACAGTTCCGTCTTGGCAGCTGCCAATTCGGCTCCCAATTGGTCAGTGCTCATTTCGCGAAGCTCGGTGCGCGCTCGATTGACCTTGGACATCATCCACTCCACATCCCTGGTCCTCTGTCACAAGCTGTGAACAGAACACAGGGACAAACCACACTAGGCACCCGGCCGGCGTTCCACCAATCGCACTGCCAACGGCAACTTGTGCGCCACGCGATTGAAGCAATCCCGCGCCGCTTCCTTCGTCGCCCCGGCGATCTCGAACAAGACCGCGCCAGGCTTCACCACAGCCACCCAGTGATCCGGTTCTCCCTTGCCCGTACCCATTCGGGTTTCAAGCGGTCGGGCCGTCATCGGCTTCGACGGGAAAATTCGGATGAACAGGCGGCCTTCACCGCGAATGTACTGATTGGCAGCCACACGGCACGCTTCGATCGTCGTCGCGTTAATGTAACCACCCTGAATGGCTTGCAAGCCGAATTCGCCAAAGGAAACTGTGTTTCCACGAGTCGCACTACCTTTTATGCGACCTCTTTGGACCTTTCGGTGCTTGACCCGCTTGGGCATTAGGGCCATTGTCGGCCTCCTCGCTGTTGTAGTCCCCGAGATCGATCCACACCTTCACACCAATCACCCCCATCGTCGTCTTGGCAATGGTGAAACCATAGTCAATATGACGCTGGAGAGTTGACAGCGGGATCGACCCGCGACTGGCCTTCTCACATCGAGACATCTCGGCACCGCCCAGACGACCCGACAGTTGAACTTTCACCCCGTAGACCCCAGACTCCATCACCTGGTCCAGAGTCTTCTTGATCGCCCGGCGGAAGCTGCCACGCTTGGACAACTGCTGGGCGATGTCTTCCGCGACCAGGAAGGCGCAGCGGAAGGGATTGTTGATTTCGACGATCTTGACTTCGGTCCGGCGACCGGTGAGGTCTTCCAGCCGGGCCTTCATGCGGTCGATCTCAGCGCCCTTGCGCCCGATGATCATGCCCGGACGAGCCGAGTGCAGGTTGACGATGACTTGATCGCGGGTCCGCTCGATGACCACCTTGGCGATCGAGGCCGACTTGTATTCGTCGCTGACGAACTTGCGAATCTTGAAGTCCTCGACGAGCAGAATGCCAAACTCCCGCTTGGGAGCGTACCACTTGCTGCGCCAGTCTTCCGTGATTCCCACGCGGAAACCCGTTGGTCGTGTTTTTTGTCCCATGGCTTAATCCTGTGCCTTCTCGGCGACTTCGGGAGCATCCACTGCCACGGTGATGTGGGCGAAACGCTTACGCAGGGTGAACACCATCCCGCGACCACGCGGGCGGAAACGCTTGAACATCGGGCCGCCATCCACAGTACACTCAGCAATGGTCAGAGCCTCGACATTGCGAGCCCCCCGGTCCTCAGCGTTGGCAGCTGCGGACTTCAGGACATCTTCGATCATCCGCGCGCCGCGATTGGGCAGATACCGGAGGGTGTCAAGCCCTTCCTGCACTGTCTTGCCGCGAACGAGGTCGGCGAACGGACGCACCTTTCGACAGGAGATGCGGACGTGCCGACATAATGCACGAACCAGAACCATTGCTCCACCCTCTCGCTTTCCGCGTGACTGCTGCCCACATGACTGCTGGACCACATTACTTCTTGCCGCGTGCCCCGTGGCCGCGGAAGGTTCGTGTGGGTGAGAATTCACCGAGCTTGTGCCCGACCATCTCTTCCGTCACGTACACTTGCGTGTGCTGACGGCCGTTGTGGACCAGGAACGTGTGTCCCACGAAATCCGGAGAGATCGTGCAACGCCGTGCCCATGTCTTGATTGGATCCTTGCGGCCCGCTGCATCCTGGGCCTGAATCTTCTTCATGACCTTCGGATCCAAAAACGGGCCCTTTTTCAGGGAACGTCCCATTGCTCACCCCAAAACCAAACCCTGGATTCAGATCTTCTTCTGACCGTTGCGACGGCTCCAACGCCGACGAATGATGGCCCGGCTGGATGGCTTACGACGCTTCCGCGTGTTGCCACCCTTCGACGGACGACCGTTCGCACTGCACGGATGACGACCGCCCGACCGGCGACCTTCACCCCCACCCATCGCATGGTCGACCGGGTTCATGGCCGAGCCACGGACGTAAGGACGAATCCCCATCCACCGCGCTCGACCGGCTTTCCCGATCACAATGTTCATGTGGTCCAAGTTCCCGATCTGGCCAATCGTGGCCCGACAGCAACTCGGCACTCGACGCACTTCGCCTGACGGCAATGTAATCTGGGCCCACTGACCTTCACGAGCATTCAGTGTGGCGTACGCCCCCGCAGCCCGGCACAGCTGACCGCCGCGACCGGGTTGCATTTCGACGTTGTGAATCTGTGTGCCGGGCGGGATTTCGCTGAGCGGCAGGCAGTTGCCGAGCTTGGGTTCGGACCCGGGGCCGCTCTGAATCTTGTCGCCCGCCTTGAGGTTCAGAGGAGCGAGAATATACCGCTTCTCACCGTCCGCGTACTGAATCAGGGCAATGCGGCAGGTGCGGTTCGGGTCATACTCGATGAACGCCACCTCGCCGATAATGCCGTCCTTCTTGCGGGAGAAATCGATGATGCGGTACAGCCGCTTGTGCCCACCGCCGCGATGACGAGCGGTGATCTTGCCTTGGAAGTTGCGTCCGCCGTGCCGGGGCAGGCGAATGGTCAGCGACTTCTCGCGCTTCTTCTTGCGATCCGTGATGTCCGCGAAGTCGCTCACCGACGCATTGCGACGGCCAGCGGAAGTCGGTTTGTAGACGCGGATACCCATGTTGCACCTGAACTCGTTGCGGCTGACGGTCTGGACGACACCCGGGTGGGATGAAAGCCTGTGGACGGGAGATTCCTGCGAACCTAGAAGAACGCGATGTGGTCTTCCAGATGCAGCTTGACGATGGCCTTCTTCCATTCCCCCGTGTGGCCCAGACGCATCTTGAATCGACGCGGCTTACCCTTGTATAGCTGAGTGCGAACACCCAGCACGCGGACATTCCAGAGAGCCTCGACCGCCTTCTTGATGTCACCCTTGTTCGCCAACAGGCTGACCTGGAACTGGTACTGATGGTGACGCTCCGAGAGGTGCGTTCCCTTTTCCGTGACCAGTGGTCGCAGGATGACCTGGTACGGCTCCAGCTGAATGCCTCGCGGCTTCACAGCGGGTTCAACTTGTTCGACTTGGTCGGCCATGTTCAGACTCCTGCCTCGACTGCTGCTGATTCAGTGACTGGTGCAGTGGCCTTGCCACGGGCCCGAAACGCATCCATCGCATCTCGCGTGATGACCAGCCGCTTTTGACGCAGCAGGTCATACGCATTTAGGTCGGACACGGGAGAGACTCGCAACGCTTCGATGTTTCGCGAACACTTCCACACGGCAGGGTCGTGTTCCTTGATCGCCAGCAACACCGTCTGCTCTGCCTCCGCCTTGACCTTCTTGAAGTTCGGGTCTTTTTTGGCTTCGTCGGAGACCTTGGTTGCGGGCTGCCGTGTCAGCTTCAGAGCCTTGAGCACCCCCACCACCACCTTCGTCTTCTGTTCCGGAAGCGTCAAATCGCTGAGGATGATCGCTTCGCCGTCTTGGAACTTGCTGAGCAGGGCCATCCGGGTGGCGGCTCGCAGCATCTTCTTGGGCATCCGGTAGCTCCAGTCCTTCGGACGCTTGGCGAACGCATGACCCCCGTGACGACGAATCGGCGAACGCTTGGTGCCCACGCGGGCGTTGCCGGTCCCCTTCTGCTTGAACAACTTCTTGGTGCTGCCCGACACTTCCCCGCGTGTCTTCGTGCGGACCGTGCCCACACGTTGATTCAAGGCGTACATCACGCACACGTCATGCAGCATCTGCTTGTTGATGCCCTTGCACAGCTCGGCCGGGTCGAACTCGTAAGTTCCCACGGTCGCGCCGGACATGTTGACCACTGGCACACTGATCATGACTTCCACCTGACAACCAACCACTGAAGTTTTCAGTTTTCAGTGGTCAGTTTTCAATTTGACTGACGACTGAAAACTGACGACTGACCCGCTGTAGAGTGACTCAACACTCTGGACCTGAACTACGCCTTACGAATCACCACGTATCCGCCATTTGGACCGGCCACGGGGCCCGCCACCAGCAACATGTGATTTTCCGCATCAATCCGCATCACCTTCAGATTGCGGGTCGTTCGGCGATCGTGCCCGAAATGCCCCGCCATCCGCTTGCCCTTCCACACGCGAGAGGGGTCAGTCGCAGCTCCAATACCCCCCGCCTTGCGATGACACTTCTTCACACCGTGAGTCGCTCGCTGTCCCTTGAAATTATGCCGACGCATAACACCTGAGAAACCACGCCCCTTGCTCGTCCCCGTCACGTCAACCTTGGCAATACCCTCCAGGGCACTGGCGGTCAACACCTGACCAACTTCGCAGCCGTGCTGCTCGCCGTCGGTCCGGAATTCGCGAATGAATCGTTGCGGCTCGCACCCCGCCTTGGGAGAGGCTGGCATGCCAGCGGCTTCGCGAGCCTTGGAGTTCTTACCCGCCAAGGCCACCACTTGACCACGCTCTGCCCGACTGGCACGGCTGCGGGAACGAGTTGCGGGATCGCGGGCGAGGTCAGCCTGGCTGAGCTTGTCGGCGAAACCGAGCTGCACGCTTTCGTACCCGTCGCGTTCCTTGGAACGCAACTGCAGGACGTGACACGGACCCACTTCCAGGATCGTCACCCCGATCTGCTGCCCTTCCGGACCGTAGACTGAAGTCATGCCAATTTTGCGACCGAGAAGTCCCACCGTCATGACAATCCCCACTCCGCTCTGTCTATCACACTCAGCGACCCACTACCCAGCCTCGTCGCTGACCACTGCACTTGCCTGCTCGCCACTCGGTTCAACTACGTTGAAGCCTTGATCTTGATGTCCACCCCCGCTGGCAGCGACAGCTTGTTCAGCGCGTCGATGGTCTTGCCGGTCGGCTGCACAATGTCGATCACCCGCTTGTGAGTGCGGATTTCGAAGGTCTCACGAGACTTCTTGTCGATGTGAGGCGACCGCAGCACCGTGTACCGCTCGATCTTCGTCGGCAGTGGGATCGGCCCATGGACCACGGCACCAGTCCGCTTGGCGGTGTCGACAATGTCACTTGCCGACAAATCCAGAACGGAGTGGTCGTAAGCTTCCATGCGAATTCGAATGCGGCTACCGGCCACGTAAATCCCCTTGATCCAACGACTTGCGTCTCGACACTGCTACCCATTTCGGACACGTCCGAATTGGGAAGCGGGAAATGGTAATTTTGGACGGCCCGCTTGTCAACGAACTGTGAAGGCTTTCGCGGAAAAGAAATCAGGAGTCTACCTCCCTCCCGTCCCGCTGCTCTTCACAACCCGTCCCGCACGCCGTCAATCTCTCGTGATTCATCTCGCATCGACACGCGAAACAACACGTTCTAACGCACCACCAGCGTCGCAACACTCAACTTTGCCTACAGAACAATTCAGCCATTCCCTGCCACATGCTCTAAGGTGTAGTGTAACGATTCTCACCGGCCCAGCATCTCATTCCGCACAGATTCTGGAGAAAAATCAGATTTGAGGGGATCCATCGAGTACCACGCCCGGCACTGAGACAGGCTCCGCACTTGTGTCGAGTCCCCAAACATCCGCGAGATGCCTCACTTCCCTTCCCACTTGTCGGCCTTGGCGTAGTCGTGGTTGGCGGAGGCGGCGTCACTCAGCTGGCGAGCGACTGATGGCCAAGCGGAGGAATCGAAAACTAACGTGCGTCCCTCTTGGGCCTGCGTCACCCAGACGCCCAAAGCAGCGTCTGGGCTACCCCGCAGCAGCCTCTGCACTCCGAAGGGAGTGAAACACCCCAGCCCAAGGTCGCGATGCAGGAGCGCCCCCTGGGAAAGACTACTGGTTGGCGGGGATCGGGTGCCACTGGCGATCGCTTTGGACCGCCAGTGCGGGGGTCGAGCGGCGTCGTACCCTGCCAAGGACAAGTCTGCCAACACATCGCCGGGCTTGGGAAACACCGAATTGTCTTCCAAGATTTGATCTTGGTCAGCATGCCTTTCCGCGTAAACACTGGCGGTCCAGAGCGACCGCCAGTGGCACCCGGCGACCGTCCCTTGCCCCCAGTTGCCCGCCGACAGTGCCACCCCGCCGCTTCGTGAGTGGCACAGCGCTAGCCGCCGGTTCCGGGGACCGTTATTGTTCGAGTGACCGCGGGGCGATGGCTGAGGGGCGGAATGAACCGGCGGCTTACGTCTTGCTGTTCACTGTGGAGACTGTCTGAGCATGCCGCCCTACGTTCCGGAATCATTGCCGATCACAACTCTCGATTTTGGTCGATTGTTCCGCCACATCGGTCCGGCCAATGCCGCGCTGGCGCGATACGACGGGCTGTTGCAGAGTGTCATCAACCCATCCGTGATGCTGTCGCCCCTGACAAATCAGGAAGCGGTGTTGTCGTCGAAAATCGAAGGGACACAGGCCACCGTCGATGAAGTTCTGGAATACGAAGCCGGGATGGAATTCGACCCAGAGAAGGTCAACGACATTCAGGAGATCGTCAACTACCGAACCGCGCTGACGCAGGCCAAGGAGACGCTGACACAGCGCCCGCTGAGTCTGGGGCTTCTCCGGCAGATGCACGGGACGCTGATGAACAGTGTCCGTGGTGAGGAGAAGACCCCCGGCAAGTTCCGCGTTCACCAGAACTGGATCGGATTGATGGGCTGCAAGATTGGGGAAGCGATGTTCGTCCCGCCGTCGCCGCTCCAGCTGCCGGATCATCTGGAGGCGTTCGAACGATATCTGGCCAGCGATGATGTCGATCCGCTGGTTCAGGTGGCGGTGGTGCATGCACAGTTCGAACTGCTGCACCCGTTCAACGATGGCAACGGTCGGATCGGTCGGCTGCTGATTCCGCTGTTTCTGTTCCAGAAGCGGGCACTGGCGACCCCGATGTTCTACCTGAGCGAATACTTGGAATCGCACCGGAATGGGTACTACGCGGGGCTGCGCGGGATCAGCGAGCAGGGGGACTGGACCGGCTGGGTAGAGTTCTTTCTGACGGCGATCACTCAGCAGGCAGAAGCGAACACGGTTCGCGTGCGGAGCATTCTCAATCTGTATGAGCGGATGAAGCAACAGATCAGTGATCTGACACGCTCACAGTACGCATTGAAAGTTCTGGATACGCTGTTCGACCGTCCGATCTTTCGGTCCAGCGATTTCATCGAACGGTCTGGGATTCCCCGGAACACGGCAATGCCATTTCTGAAAACGCTTCGCTTCGCGGGTATCCTGACGACCCTTCGAGAACCAAAGGGACGCCAGTCCGCTGTTTTGGCGTTTTCTGAGCTGTTGAACTGTGCGGAAGGGCGGAAAATCCTGTGAACGGCTTGTGTGTGGCCAGCCACAGCCAAAAGATTTCGTGTGTGTAAAGACGCAAGCTTAGCACACACAAATCATCTTGTGTATGGCCTACCACATCCAAAACCTCATGTGTGTGTTTAACTTGAACATTAGCACACACAACGTGTTTTGCGTGTGGAGGAACACACACGAGCTTGTTGATGCGTCCGGCCAGTTCGACGTGCCAGGTGATTGAGATGAGTCTGCACAAAGAGATCAGCTTCGCGGGATGGCACAGGTTGCCGCTTTGGGCTACCTGTTGTGCCGGAGGCAAAGGAGGTTAGCTCGGAGGAGACGCTCGACGCAAGCTGTCGAATGGTTGTGACATCCGCCGGGTGCCGCTGGCGGTCCCTTGGAGCCGCCAGTGTCTCGTGGACGTTTACAACACATCGCACTGGCGAGTCAAAGCCCTCGCCAGTGGCACCCGCCGTCACCCAGACGCCCCAAGTGATGTCTGGGCCACCCCGCGATCCAATATCAGAATGACCGCGTCGCACGCGTCTACATTGACCAAGCATGTTTCAATCGAGTTCACGCTACTTTCGACTCGAAAGTCGGAGAGCTTGTCATCAGACAACACAGGGGAGATACCCATCTTCGTCAATTCGGTCGCTAGCTCCGCTCTGACATCGATGAGATCGTAGAACGTCGAGCTGATGAAGACTTTCATGTGACCAAAGTCCCTTTTCTCTTGTGCTGAAGCGATACCCGAAAGTCAGGTGTTACTTCGTCACATCCAGCTTGATGTGCAAATCCCGAATCTGCCGCGCATCGACTTCGCTCGGAGCGCCGGTCATTTGGTCGGCGGCTTTTTGGGTTTTGGGGAAGGCGATCACGTCGCGGATGTTGTCGCCGCCGGTGAACATCATCACCCAGCGGTCGAGGCCCAGGGCGATGCCGCCGTGGGGCGGGGCACCGTAGCGGAGGGCGTCGAGGAAGAACCCGAAACGCTGCTCGGCCTCGGCTTCCTTGATGTTCATCAGGTCGAACACCCGCTGTTGGATCTTCGGATCATGGATGCGGACGCTGCCGCTGGCGGCTTCGTATCCGTTGCAGATCAGATCGTATGACGAAGCCCGCACGCGGCCCGGATCGCTGACCAGGTACTGCTCGTCATCGGGGTGGATCGAGCAGAACGGGTGATGCTCGGCGTCCCAGCGCTGCTCGTCGTCGTTCCAACCGAACAGCGGGAAGTCGAGTACCCAGAACACCTCCATCGTGTTCGGATCGAATAGTTTTTGTTCTCGCGCGATGCGGTTGCGAACTGCGCTGAGGGCCGCGCTCGACACCTTGAACGTGTCGGCCACGTACAACAAAAGATCCCCTTCTTCGCCGCCCATCTTGGCGATGATCGCTTGCTGCTGCTCGTCGTTGAAGAACTTGGCGATCGACGAATCGAGCTTGCCGCTGGCAACCTTGAAGTAGGCCAGCCCCTTGGCCCCGTACTCCGCGACGAGGGCCTTCATCTCGACATCGAGGATGCGGCGGCTGTACTTGTCGGCCCCGCCCTTGACGTTGATGCCGCGCACGCGATTGCCCGCTTCGATCGTCGACTTGAAGACGCCGAACTCACACACCTTGGCGATGTCGCCGATGTCGACCAGCTGCATGCCGAACCGCATGTCGGGTTTGTCGCTGCCGTAGTTTTCGAGGCAGTAGGCGTGCGTGAACCGCCGGAGTGGGAGTTCGAACTTCTCATTTCGAACAGCGAGGATCATCTCAGCCACGAGGCCGTCGATGACCTCCAGAATGTCATCCCGCTCGACGAAGGCCATCTCGACATCGATCTGCGTGAACTCCGGCTGGCGATCCGCGCGGAGATCCTCATCACGGAAGCAGCGGGCGATCTGCATGTACCGGTCGAACCCGGCGACCATCAGGAGTTGCTTGTAGAGTTGCGGCGATTGCGGCAGGGCGTAGAAGGTGCCCTCGTGGACGCGGCTGGGGACGAGGTAATCGCGGGCCCCTTCCGGGGTGCTGCGACCCAACATCGGGGTTTCGATTTCGAGGAACCCGAGCTTGTCGAAGTAGTCGCGGACGACTTTCGTCAGCTTGTGCCGCAGGATGATGTTCTGCTGAATCGCCGGCCGACGCAGGTCGATGTAGCGGTACTTGAGCCGGATGTCCTCGTTCGGCACCGACTGGCCGTCCGGCTCGAACGGCGGGGTCTTACTCTTGTTCAGCAGCTTGAGCTCGCGGCACAGCACCTCGACCGACCCGGTTTCGAGTTTGGGGTTTTCAAGCCCAGCGGGTCGGACGACGACCTGGCCAGTGACTTGAATCACGTCCTCATAGCGGAGGGCGCGGGCCAGCTCCTGGATGTCCATCGAGTCGGCCAAGTCGCACTTAATCTGCGTCTTGCCGTACCGGTCGCGGAGGTCAATAAACACGATCCCCGCATGGTCCCGGTACTTGTCGACCCAGCCGCAGAGCGTCGCCGTCTCGCCGACATGAGAGGTCCGCAGTTCACCACAGGTTCGAGTTCGCAACACGAGAGAGAGCCTTTGCTTGTGTGATTCGCCGCGTCCACTTGAATGCGGCTCCGTCCACGAAGCCCGCATTCTAGGGGCGCACGTCGCCGCGTGCCAATGTGGGGGGGAGGGTTGAGAGGACATGGAATTGTCGCCTATCCTGTAGGGATTCCAGCGAATAGCCGGTGGTCAGCGCAGCGCCACCACCGGAAGAGGGGCACCGGATCAGTTCTATCCCGAAGGGATTGCAGCCGCCCCCTCAATCCAGATACCGATCCTCGAACTCGATCCCGGCCCGCTGGAGCATGCCGATCAGTTCCTCCCGAAAGCTTTGTTGCCGGTGATGTTTCCGCTGATTCTTGATATATCCACGCACGCTTCCGCAAGCTGACGGGCTGACGGTGAACGCCGCGTAACCCGTCTGCCACGTGAACCGATTCTCACCGATCTCGGTATGCACCCAAATCGAAGAGGTGCGTTTGAGTTCACGAAGAACATCGGCCAGACAGTGAGTCGGCTTGAGCCCGACCAGCAGATGCACATGATCCTCAATCCCTCCCACTTGCAATGACACACCGCCCGGTCCCTTGATTGTTCCACCCAGGTATTCGTGGAGTCGGAACTCCCATGAGTCTGCAATGTGAGGGACGCGATCTTTCGTGCTGAAGACAATCTGGTAGTTCAGGCTGGTGAAGGTGGAAGGCATGAGGGAATCCGTCGTCGAGTGCTGGACAGGGAACCTCACCATATCCGCAAGATTCTCGGGAGTCATCCGCATCGGCGGGCGGCTGCAATCCCTTCGGGATAGAATATGTAGCGTGTCGATCTTCCGGTGGTGGCGCTGCGCTGACCACCGGCTATTGGCTGGAATCCCTTCGGGATAACGGGCATGGGGATCGGCGGAAGGGGCAGCCGAAGCCTTCCACCGAACCACTGGCACTCGAAAGTGTCTCTTTGGGTGTCATACCACAATGGCCTCTTCGCATTCCCCTCGCCTCATCCAGCGATTACCCTACCAGCCCCCGCCGGACGCATGGTCCGGGTCGGGACTTCCGTCACGCCGCACAAAGCAGATTCGTCATGTCCTCGGACGCTATTCCTCAGACCCCCACCAACGAAATCCCCAAGCTCTACGACCCCGCTGCGGCCCAGGATCGCTGGTCGCTCTATTGGGAGCAGCACGGCTCGTTCAACGCCGAACCGGGCACGGTCGGGCGCGACGGACAGCCGAAAAAGCCGCACACGATCATGATCCCGCTCCCCAACGTGACGGGAGCCCTCCACATGGGGCACGCCCTCAACGGGACATGCCAAGATCTCATCACGCGCTGGAAGCGCATGCTGGGCTACGAAGCCCTCTGGATGCCCGGCACCGACCATGCTGGCATCGCCACGCAAGCTGTCGTCGAACGCCGCATGCTCGAAGAGGAGGGAAAAACCCGGCACGACATCGGGCGCGACGCCCTCGTCCAGCGCATCTGGAAATGGAAAGACACCTACGAAGCCCGCATCATCTCCCAGCTCAAGCTGCTCGGCTTCTCCTGCGACTGGCGACGCACGCGCTTCACGCTGGACGATGTCTGCTCCAAAGCCGTCCGCCGCACGTTCTTCAAGATGTTCCAGGACGGCTACATCTTCCGAGGCAAACGGCTGGTCAATTGGGACTGCTTCCTGCAAACCGCTGTCGCCGACGATGAGGTGTATGACGAGGAGATTGATGGGCACTTCTGGACGTTTAATTATCCGATTGTGGAGGAGATGCCTAGGGGCGAGGGCCTAGGGCCTAGGGGCAGAGGGGAAGCGGCTGGCCATCAGCCATCAGCCATCGGCCATCAGCCCACCTCTGTCGATCAACCATCAACCATCAACCATCAACCCTCCTCCTCCATCCGCTTCTCCACCACCCGCCCCGAAACCATGCTCGGCGACACAGCTGTCTGCGTCCACCCGACTGACGAGCGGTACACGCACCTCATTGGGAAGTACGTCCGCATCCCGGTCAACGGTCGCTTGATCCCGATCATCGCGGATGCCTTGCTCGTGGATAAGACGCTCGGCACCGGCTGCGTGAAGGTCACTCCCGCCCACGACCCGAACGACTACGCCTGCTGGCAACGCAATAAAGACAAAATGGATGTTAATGGCATTCCATTGATGGGATCACCGATCAACATCCTGAACCCCGATGGCACGATCAACGAGAATGGCCGGGAGACAGCGAACGGGAGACGTAAGTCCCCCGTGCCAGAGAGCGCTCACGCCAACACAACACCCCCGACTTACGTCGGAGGCTCGCTCGACTTCACCGGTCTTGACCGTCTGGTCGCCCGCACACACGTCATCGAAGAGATGCAACGTCTCGGTCACTACGAAGGGGTCGAAGACCGCAAAATCCCGATGAAGCACAGCGACCGATCCAAGACCCCGATCGAGCCGTACCTGAGCGAGCAGTGGTTCGTGAAGATGGACGACTGGTCCGATGGCCGCCCGAACCCCAAAGGTCTTGCCCAGTCGGCCCTCGACGCCGTCAACGAGGGCCGCGTCAAGTTCTTCCCAATGCGGTACACGAAGACGTACCTCGACTGGCTGGGCGAGAAGCGGGATTGGTGTATCAGCCGTCAGTTGTGGTGGGGGCACCGGATTCCGGTGTGGACAACCATCTATCAGCACGTCACTCCAAACTTTCCCGCTGACGGCACACAGGCAGACTTCGAACGTGCTGGTCAGGAGGCAACCGAGCAAGCCCACTTCAATTTCTGCGAAGGTCTGAGGACATATCTGCGAACATGCGAAATTGGTGTTGACGATGTGAAAGTCCACTTCGACAGTGTCCATGTGAGGATGTGTCCGGGATCGGATGCAGCTCATGATGCACTCAGCATTTTTGATGTTCTTGCCGCTCAGACTTGGGTCGGCGAAGAGCCGCAGTCGATCCCCAGTCAGGAACATGAGGCGAGGGAGCGTTGGGGAGACAATTGGGCTCGCAACTTAGAATCTGCTCTCGTTTTCAGTGGGCATATGATGAGTCCATGTACCCAAGACCCCGATGTCCTCGACACCTGGTTCTCGTCCGCTCTCTGGCCGCATGCGACGTTGGGTTGGCCGGATACCACGATGAATCCACCGCTGGATGCGAAGGAGGTCGCGAAGCAGACCTCGCTCGCGAAGACTCCCCCGACTCACGTCGGGGGCTCGCCGGGCAACTCAGTTCTCCCCACGTTCTACCCCGGCAACGTTCTCGTCACCTCTCGCGATATCATCACGCTGTGGGTCGCCCGCATGGTGCTGACCGGGTTGTATAACCTCGGCGACATCCCGTTCGAGCATGTTTGCGTCCACCCCAAGATTCTCGACGGGTTCGGGCAGACGATGTCGAAGTCGAAGGGGAATGGTGTTGACCCGCTGGAGCTGGTCGAGAAGTACGGGGCCGATGCGGTGCGGTTTACGATCGCGTCGATCGCGGGCGAAACGCAGGACGTGCGCCTCCCCGTCGGGTACGAGTGCCCGCATTGCAGCTCGGTCATTCCGCAGACGCTGGAGCATCAGAAGGCGATCCCCGGCGGTGGGGCCAAGCCGCGCATCACCTGTGCCAAGTGCAAAAAATCCTCCCAGTACACCAGCCCCTGGTTCGAGCCCGACGCTGGCGAAAAGGTCGCCCGCATCGTTGCCGAACGCTTCGAATACGGCCGCAACTTCTGCAACAAGCTGTGGAACGCCAGCCGGTTCGCGATGCTGAACCTGACCGACTACACCCCCGGTCCGGTCTATGAGAGCGACCTGCAACTCGAAGACCGCTGGATTCTCAGCCGCCTCTCGACCGTCGCGAACGAGATGACCGAGTACCTGGGCCGCTACCAGTTCGACGCCGCGACGCGGGCGATCCGTGACTTCACGTGGAACGAGTTCTGCGACTGGTATCTGGAGATGGTGAAGCCGAGGCTGAGGAAGGCGAGGGGAGGCCTAGGGCCTAGGGCTGAGGGCCTAGGGCCAGAGGGGGAGGCGGCGTCCTCGCCGGACTCTGGCGATCAGCCATCAGCCATCAGCCATCAGCCCAGCGAGGAAACTCGGGCGACGGCTCAGCGGGTGTTGCTGTTCGTGTTGGATTCGCTGGTCCGGTTGCTCCAGCCGTTCACGCCGTTCATCTGCCAGGAACTCTGGAGCCGGTTGAACGAGATCGCGCCGGAGCGTTCGCTCGTCAACAACGACATCGAGCCGGAAGCGTCAGCGCCCGGAGTCTCTGGCCATCAGCCATCAGCCACAAGCCATCAGCCCCTGCTCACCGAGCAACTCGCCGAATCCGCTGCGATCATCGCTGCCTGGCCCGCGATCCCCCGCGCGTGGCGCGATGAACCTCTCGAACGCCGGTTCGCCCGGCTCCAGGAAACCATCGTCGCCGTCCGCAACGTGAGAGCCATCTACAACATCCCGCCCACCACGCAACTGCAACTCATGATCCGCGCCTCAGCAGAGGTCGCGGGCGAGATGACGCACGTCGCCGCCCAGTTCGACAACCTCGCCAAAACCATCCTGGCCGCCGCCGGAGCCGATGTGGTGCGGCCGAGTGCCTCTGCCGGTTTCTCCCTGGGCGACGCCGACGGCTACATCCCCCTGAAAGGCATCATCGACCCCGCCGCCGAACTCGCCCGCCAAAAGAAAGAGGCCGACAAGATCCGCAAACACATCGCGGGCCACGAAGCAAAACTCGGCAACGCAGCCTTCGTCGCCAAAGCCCCGGCGGAGGTGGTGGCCGGGATTCGCGAGACGCTGGCGGGGCTCAAGAATCAACTCGGGAGTGTGGAGGAGATTATCAAGGATCTGGGTGGGTGAGAAACCAGGCGAGCCGGGTGGCGTCAGTCTCCGGACTCTGCGTGGGTAGGAGGGTTGGAGGGTTGGAGTCCAGGCTTTAGCATCGTTCGAGAAACAAGAGTCGTCTTTCGCTCCGCGAAAGACCGGCCTTTCGCGGAGCGAAAGGCGACAATCAGACAGTTATTCCTCGAACGATCCTTAGTGGCGGGGATCGCGACGGCGATATAGATTTCACCGTATGCTTGGTCCGGGCATGAGTGGGTAGTCCATCCGCATGTCTGGTCGGCGACGCTGCTGGGGGATAAAGTGGATGCGAACTCGATCGCATGAAGGGGAAGCCATGTCTGCTGAGCCGCCTGTGTCGACACCCCCGAATGCCACTCCCGGTTCGCTGTTGAGTCCCTCTCGGGCTCGCTTCCCCATCAATGTCGCGATTTTATTCCTCTACTTCGCGGGGGTCATTCTCAGCGTGCAGTGGCAACGCACTAAGCTCATGGACAGATTGATTGTGTCCGCTGCAACGCAAGCGGCTCGGGAGCAGGTGCAAATGCTGACTGCAGTGCGTTCCGTGTACACCGAGGAGATCATACCCGTCGCAGTCGAAAACGGCTTGCAGATCACCCACGAACCGCAGACCAATCTCCACTCCGTTCCACTCCCCGCGACTTTCGCCTTGCGCATTGGCGAGAGGATGGCGGAATCGGGACAAGGAGGGCGGACCCGTCTCTATAGCCCGTATCCCTTCCCTTGGCGAGCGGCTGAAGGCGGTTTGCGAGATGACTTCCAGAAGGAGGCCTGGGAGCGGTTTCAAGCGGACCCGCAGACCCCCGTCGTCCGGACCAGTAACACCGCAGACGGTCGCGTGCTGCGGTATGCTGTGGCGGATCGCATGCGGGCCAGTTGCGTGAAATGTCATAACGAGCATCCCGATTCACCTCGCACCGGCTGGAAAGAGGGGGATGTACGAGGAGTGCTGGAGATTGAGCTTTCGCTGGAGCAGTCGGAAGTCCTCGCGGGTCAGAACCTGATGGAATCGTCCGCATTGCTGGCCGTGTTGGCCATCGCGGGCGGAGGCGTCGTCGTGTACACGATGCTGCAGTTCACCCGAGCCTCCGCGGTCTTGGAAAACAGCGTGCGGGAGCGGACCTCGGACCTCGAATGCGCCAATGTGGCATTGCAGGCCGAGGTGGATGAACGTGTGCGGGCGGAAGCGGCACTGCGGCTGAGCGAGTTCTCCGTGGCCAATGCCTCCCTGCCGACGTTTTGGATTGCGAGCGACGCCCGCATCCTGCGCGTGAATCGGGCTGTCAGCGAACTGTTGGGCTACAGCGAGGCCGAATTGCAGGCGCTCTCTATCACCGATCTCGACCCGGACTTCAACAAGGAGCGGTGGCCCGCGCACTGGCAGGAGCTGCGAGAGAAAAAGCGAATGAGTTTCGAGACGCGGCAACGCCACAAGGACGGCCACATCATCCCGATCGAGGTGGACCTGAACTGGTTCGAGTTCGAAGGTCAGGAGTACAACTTCGCCTTTATCCGCGACATCACGGAGAAAAGGCGGGACCAGGAATTGCTGACGCAGCGCGCGTCCGAAGTGCAGGCCCAGCGCCGGGCCGCACTGAATCTCGCGGAAGATGCCGAGAACGCGCGGCAGCGGGCGCAGCGCAGTGAAGATCGCTTGAACCTGGCCTTGAAGTCCTCGGGGGTCGGCACCTGGAGTTGGGATCTCGTCCAAAACTCCATCCTCTGGGATGATTACATCCATCCGCTGTTCGGACTGATGCCGGGCACATTCGGCGGGACGTACGAAGCCTTTGAATCGATCGTCGCTCCCGAGGAACGCGAGCGCGTGCAGCGCGAGGTCGCTCAAGCCGTCGAGCAGAACACGGAGTATGACACCGAGTTCCGTGTGGTCTGGCCGGACGGCAGTCCGCATGTCCTCGGAGCACGCGGCAAGGTCTATCGCGATGCCGTCGGGCACCCCTTGAGCATGACGGGCGTCTGCTGGGATGTCACCGAGCGGCACCTCGCCGAGCGGTCCCTGCATGACAGCCAGGAGCGATTCGCCCTGGCCGTGGAAGGCTCGCGGGATGGGATCTGGGACTGGAACGTCTCGACCAATGAGGTCTACTTTTCCACGCGTTGGAAGTCGATGCTGGGGTACCTGGACGACGAGATCGCGAACCAGTTCTCGGAGTGGGAGCGCCTGGTCCATCCCGATGATCTGGCCAACGCCCAACGGATGCTGAAAGAGTATTTCGCGGGCCAGCGTCCCGAATACAGCGTCGAGTTCCGCATGCTCCACAAGTCGGACGACTGGCGCTGGATCCTGGCGCGGGGCGTGGCGCGGCGGGACGCGACCGGGACCGTCGTTCGCATGTCGGGTTCACACACTGACATCAGCGAGCGGAAACTGGCCGAGGAACGTTTTCGGCTCGTCGTGGAAGCGGCCCCCAATGCGATCGTGGTGGTGAGTCGGGAAGGACGGATCACTTTGGTGAACAGCCAAACCGAGACGCTCTTCGGCTATACCCGGAATGAACTCATCGGCCAACGGGTCGAAATCCTGGTTCCCGAACGCTACCGATCCGAACATCCGGGTCTTGTCCAGGGCTTCTTCCGGGAATCCCAGGCTCGGGCCATGGGGGCGGGCCGGAATCTCTTCGGCTTGAAGAAAACGGGGGATGAGGTTCCCATCGAAATCGGCCTCAGCCCCCTGACCACAACGGAGGGCTCATTTGTTCTGGCCTCGATCATCGACATCACGGAACGCAAGCGAATCGAGGTGGAACTGCACCGGGCCAAAGAAGCTGCCGAATCGGCCAACCGCGTTCTGGACTCCAGCCTGAAGAGCATCGCCGACGGGGTGATCGTGGCCGACGCGCAGGGGAAGTTCCTGTTCTGGAACGCGGTCGCCGAAGAGATTATCGGAGTGGGCGCGACGGAAACACCCATCGAAGGCTGGGCTGCGCGTTACGGGTGCTTCCTCCCCGATATGGTCACGCCCTACCCTTCGGAGGACTTGCCTCTGAGTCGCACGATTCGCGGCGAAGAGGTGCATGAAGTCGATCTCTTCATCCGCAATCTGAAGAAGCCGGAGGGCGTGTGGATCAGTGTCAACGGTCGACCCATGCGCGATGACGCGAACGTGGTGCAAGGCGGCGTCGTTGTGTTCCGCGACATGACGGAACGCCGCCAGGCCCAGGAGGCCCTGGCCCGCCAAGCCCAGGAACTGGCCCGCTCGAACACGGAACTTCAACAATTCGCCTACATCGCCTCCCACGATTTGCAGGAACCGCTCCGCAAGGTGCAGTCCTTTGGGAGCATGATCGAGACCTCGGACGGTGCGGTCCTGAGTGCCGATGGACACGATTACTTGCAGCGGATGCGAAACGCCGCCGCGCGCATGCAACAACTCATCAACGATCTGCTGACCTACTCCCGCGTCGCCACCCAGGCCCAACCGTTTGTGTCCGTCGATCTGGCGCGCGTCGCCCGTGAGGTACTGGGGGATCTCGAATCCCGCATCCAGAACAGCGGTGGACGTGTGGAACTGGACGAGTTGCCCAGCCTCGATGCTGACCCTCTGCAAATGCGACAGTTGCTCCAAAACCTGATCGGTAACGCGCTCAAGTTTCACCGCAAAGACGTACCGCCGGTGGTGTCCGTGCAGTGCCAGCGCGTGACGCCGGAGACGGGCCTCCTGGCGGGCTGCCCTGCGTGGGAAATCACGGTCCAGGACAACGGGATCGGGTTCGACGAAAAGTACCTGGTCAAGCTCTTCGCCCCCTTTCAGCGCCTGCACGGGCGGGCGGAATATGAAGGAACTGGGATCGGACTGGCGATTTGCAAGAAGATTGTGGATCGTCACGGTGGTACAATCACGGCGCGGAGTGTTCCCGGTGAAGGCACACGATTTATCGTGACCCTGCCGCTCGATCTAGACACAGGAGGCTCGTCACATGCTTCAGGAGATACTCATCATGCACAAACCCGGTGAACCCGTCGATATTCTGATGGCCGATGACGATGCCGATGATCGCCTGATGGCGGACAAGGCGTTGCAGGAGGCCCGCCTGGAAAACAGCCTGAACTTTGTCGAAGACGGCGAGGAGTTGATGGACTATCTGCTCCACCGAGGAAAATATACGGACGAGTCCCAGTATCCGCTGCCGGGGTTGATCCTGCTCGACCTCAACATGCCCAAGAAGGACGGACGCGAAGCCCTGAAGGAGATTAAGGCCCACCCGCTACTGCATCGCATCCCCGTCGTCGTCATGACGACTTCAGCAGCCGAACAGGACATTGTCCGTTCGTACGACCTGGGAGTGAACTCCTATATCATCAAGCCGGTCACGTTCGATGGCGTGGTGGAGGCCATGAAGGTGATGAAACAATATTGGTTTCAACTGGTGAAGTTGCCTAATGGCTGCAACGGGAATGGGGCATGACGGGAACCGCTCACGGCTTCGCCAGCTTCACCCGCACAAATCGCGGCCAGTACAAACTCGCATCCGAGAACAAGTCCCCGAACTGAAACGAGTTCACCGCATACGTGATCAGCAGTTCATCCCCGGTCGACAAGGCGGGATGGGCCTTCCCTGCGTAAGCAAAATACCCCTTCTTCGCAGCCGGCTCCGGGCAGGTCCAGATTTCAACCGGTTCGGACCACGGCCCCCACGGCTGGTCGGCGAACCGGGCGTTGAACTTCGGAGAGAGCAGGTCGCCGTGGCTGATTGCGATGAACTGGTCAAACCCGGGCAGGTGGCTCACCGAGTATTCGGAGGACATCCCCGAAGCAATCGGGGCCGCCTCGTGAAAGTCCGACGACCAGCCCGAGGCGGTACGGAACTCCCAGCGGCTGGGGTCGCTGATCGAAGCGATCGGCACGCGGGCGAGAAGCATCTTTCGCGGTGAGAGATGCACCTGCGGAGTCTCTCGCACTCCATAGACATACACAAAGTCGCCATGCTGCAGCACCGCAGACCCGAACATGACGCGGCGTTCTTTGGTGATCTCCGTAAACGGGAGCGGTCGCCGCGTGACCTTCCATGTCGTCGGCGCATCGAGCGGGTTCTCGATCACAGCGTGAGACACTCCGACATTGACGAACCCGAACACGCCCGGATCGTTCGACTTCTCGAACTCCCACAGGAACAGATGCACCTTCGCGTCGACGCATGTGCCCCCGAGTAACCAGTACCAATGCTTTGGGTCATCGGGTATGAACAGCGCTGCGGGTTGCCCCTTCGCGTCGGTCCCGTGGAAGAACTCGATCTGCTGCCCCGCGAGGGTCGGCGTCTGCACCCCGACCGAGTTGTTGATCATCTTCGAGTCGACCCGCCGTCCGTTCTCGACCCGCCCGATGAGGGTGTCGCTATAGAACCACAACAGCCGATCGGGAGCCACCTGGACCGAGTAATTGCCATCCGCTCCGATCCATCCGCTGGTCCGCTGGAACCGCTGGTCCCAGTCGGGAGCTGCGGTGGCCGAGACGACGCGCAGCGGCTCGGCACTCAGGGCCAGTGAGGACAAACTCGCGAGGGCGATCCACAGGCAGGTCATCATTTGCATCATTCAGGGATTCCATTAGTCCGCACGGAACAGAAACTGTTCCACGAGTGTGCGTCTGTTTTTCGGTGAGAGACTGGGGCGAGCATGCGGGCGACGTATCGGGAGGGCGAGGCTCCTGCCG
>JAYTFV010000621.1:0-4152 GCA_043734065.1 Planctomycetota bacterium | reverse complement strand
AGACCATCACCCCCGCCCAGATCGAGACCCTCCGCAAGTGGATCGCCAGCGGGGCCGAATACCAGCCGCACTGGTCGTTCATCCCCCCGGTCAAACCTTCGATCCCCACAGTCAAGAATGCCAAGTGGGTACGGAACCCCATCGACAGTTTCATCCTCGCCAAGCTGGAGTCGCACGGCCTGGAACCGGCTGCCGAGGCCGACCGCCGCACATGGGCACGGCGAGTGAGTTTCGACCTCACCGGGCTGCCTCCCGCGCCGGAACGAGTCGCGGCGTTCGTCGCCGATACGACCAAAGATGCCTACGAAAAGTACGTCGACGCACTCCTCCAGACCCCGCAATGGGGCGAGCATCGGGGCCGCTACTGGCTCGACTACGCCCGCTATGCCGACACGCATGGCGTTCACTTCGACAACTTCCGCGAGATGTGGTCGTACCGCGATTGGGTCATTAGCGCGTTCAACCAGAACATGCCCTATGACGAGTTTACCATCGAAAGCCTCGCCGGGGATTTGCTGCCGAACCGGACCCTCGATCAGCAGGTCGGCTCCGGGTTCAACCGCTGCAACATGACGACCAACGAGGGCGGCATCATCGACGAGGAGTACCTGGTCCTCTACACCCGCGACCGCACCGAAACCGTCGCGCAGGTCTGGCTGGGCATGACCGCTGGCTGTGCCGTCTGCCACGACCACAAGTTCGACCCGCTCTCGCAGAAAGAGTTCTACGAGATGGCCGCGTTCTTCAATAATACGACGCAAGGGGCTCGCGACGGCAACATCAAGGACACCCCGCCGATCGTCCCGGTCCCGTTCGCAGCGGACCGCCCGCGCATCACTGTATTAGAGAAGGAAATCCCCGTTGCCAAGACCCGCGTCGAGGCCCGCAAGGGTGCCGCCCGCCCGGCCTTCGACACGTGGCTGACCTCGGTCAAGCCGGATGAGTTCGGCCAGCCGGTCTCGAACGAGGGACTGCACATGCGGGCCGCTCTCAACGAGGGCCAGGGCACCTCGACCCAGTTCACGATCAACGACAAGTCCCGCGACGTGACGCTTTCCGACAAGGCGACCTGGAAGCCCGGCCATGCGGGCTCGCAGTCGATCGAAGTCACCGGCGGGGCCGCCATCGAATTCGCCGATGTCGGCGACTTCGAATCGGACCAGTCGTTCTCCTACGCCGCCTGGATCAAGCTCAGTCCCAACGATAGTCAGGGGGCCATCGCGTCGCGGATGGACAAGGCGAACGTCTATCGCGGCTGGGACTTCTGGGTCCAGGCCCGCCGCGTCGGGACGCACATCATCAACGCCTGGAGTGGCGACGCGATCAAGGTCGTGTCGAAGGCCCAGGTTCCCGGCAACGAGTGGACTCACGTGACCATCACCTACAACGGGTCGAAGAAGGCCGCCGGGGTGAAGATCTACATCAACGGCACGGTGCAGGAAACGCTGGTCGAGTCCGACACGCTCAAGGGGTCGATCAAGACGATCGTCCCGTTTAAGATCGGTCAACGCAATGACTCCGATCCGATCTCGGGGTTGGGCCTGCAAGACCTGCGGCTGTACCAGCGCGAACTCAAGCCGGACGAGGTCGCCGCCCTGGGCAAGTCGGCCCTCTTCGCCGCCATCATCGCCAAGCCCGCCGACCAGCGGACCACTGCCGAGAAGAACGAACTCTTCACCTGGTGGCTCGATGCCAAGGACGACGAGTACCGCACGGCCACTGGCGACCTCGCCCAGCTCGAAAAGGAACAGGCCGACATCAAGGCTCGCGGCACGATCGCCTATGTCATGCAGGAGCGAACCGATCCGGCAATCGCGTTCATCCTGCAGCGTGGCGACTACGACAAGCGGAAGGAGCAGGTCGCAGTTGGCACGCCCGCGATCCTCCCGGCCTTCCCGGCCGAAGCCCCGCACAACCGCCTCGGGTTCGCCAAGTGGCTCCTCTCGAACGACCATCCGCTGACCGCCCGCGTGACCGTCAACCGCTACTGGCAGGAGGTGTTCGGCACCGGCATCGTGAAGTCCGTGGGCGACTTCGGCATCTCCGGCGAACTGCCGGTGAACCAGGAACTCCTCGACTGGCTGGCCGTCGACTTCCGCGAGCACGGCTGGGATGTGCAGCGGCTGTTCAAGCAGATCGTCCTCAGTAGCACCTATCGTCAGTCGGCCTTGGCCACGAAAGACAAGCGGGAGAAAGACCCCGAGAACCGGCTGCTCTCGCGCGGCCCGCGCTTCCGCATGGACGCCGAGATGGTTCGCGATGCCGCCCTCGCGACGAGTGGTCTGCTCGTCCCCAAGCTCGGCGGACCCAGCGTCAAGCCCTATCAACCCTCCGGCGTCTGGGAGGCCATCGCCATGGATGTCAGCAACACTCGCAGCTACCAGCGCGACACCGGCGAAGGACTCTACCGGCGGAGCATGTACACCTTCTGGAAGCGCATGGCCCCGCCCGCCTCGATGGATATTTTCAACGCCACGAACCGCGAGCAATGTCTGGTGCGGCGCGAGCGGACGAACACGCCGCTGCAGGCTCTGGTGACGCTCAACGATGAGCAGTTCGTGGAGGCCGCCCGCCACCTGGCCGAGTCCGCTCTACTCGCGAAGGCCGACACCAACGCCCGCATCGAGTACCTCGCCCAGCGATTGATCTCGCGGTCGTTCCGTCCCGAGGAGGTCGCGATCATCACCGCTTCACTGACCGACCTGACCCAGCAGTACCAATCGCAACCGGAAGCTGCGAAGCAACTCATCGTCTATGGTGAATCAAAAGCCGACTCGAGTCTCGACCCCCAGACACTCGCCGCCTGGACGATGCTGGTGAATGAGCTGATGAACCTGGACGAGGTGCTGAACAAGTAGGAGAGGCCTAGAGCCTAGAGCCAGAGCGGAGAGTACTCTCGCTGCTGGCCTTCTCCTGGTCTCCCCCGATCCTCGTCTCCCATTCCTCCCCTCCTCCCCTCCCTCCTCCTCCCCTTTCACCGGCTCATGGCGAAGACCCTGTCCGAATACCTCGACCTGCTCGATGAGCGGAAGGACTTGATCTTCCCCAAGGCCCCGCGCTCCAAGCCGATCAAGGCCACCCCCTCGATCAAGCCGCTGCCAGACACCAAGGTTGTCCTGTGGAGCGTCTATGGGACGTTGCTCGCCATCGACTCCGGGCGGCTGCTGCATCAGCACCCGCAGGAACTCCGCATGCAGATCGCTCTGCAAAAGACGATCGAAGAATTCAAGATGTGGTTCAGCATGTCCCGCAAACCGGGACAGCCGTGGGTCTACATGCTTCAGCAATACAGCAGCCTCGTCGAAGAGCAACGCATGATCTCCACGACCCACAAGGGGGATACCCGCGAGGTCGACTCCGCCATCGTGTGGGCCAAGTTGATCGAGCGGCTGCAGCGCAATGAGTACAACTGGGACGAGAGTTACTACGGTGGGATCGATGCGCTGGCGGCCAAGGTCGCCTACTACTTCCACGCGATGCTGCAAGGGACGGAGGCGTTCCCGGGTGCTGCCGAGACACTGGCCCGGCTGCCGCAAGCCGGGATTCGGCAGGGGCTGCTCGATGATGCCCAGCAGTTCACGCTGGCCCAACTCGTCCGCGCGATGCGGAAGCAAGGGGGCGAAGGGAACCTCGCCGCTTTGTTCGCGCCGGAGCTCTCCGGCCTCTCCTATCAGTTGGAGGTCCGCAAGCCGTCGCCGTCGTTGTACGCCACCATGGCTTCACGCTGTGCGGCGCGCGGGTTCGAACCGGGGCAGGTGCTGTACCTGACGAATCGGCTGACCGACGACCTGGGCATGGCCAAGCAGGTGGGCTTCAAGACTGGCCTGATGGTCGTTGACGAGTCGTGTACAACACTCTCCTCCGCCGACCTCAAGAACCCCGAGTATCGTCCCGACCGGCTGCTGACCGACCTGCGACAAGTCCTGGAAATCGTCGGTGCGTAATTCGGACGAGCCCCTTTGGCCCGTCCTTCCCCCGTCGGCTTTCGAAGTCACCGATCCGTGGGCGTGGTTTTCATTCCGTCTCGGTGTCAGCCAGCATGGGCAGCGCCGCACGCCGCCCGGCTCGCCTGCGTGGGAGTGGGAGACAGGCTGACCGCGCCAGACGGGGCTCTCGCATTCACAAACTCGATAGCCATGAAAACGCCGTTTC
>JAYTFV010000620.1:0-1650 GCA_043734065.1 Planctomycetota bacterium | reverse complement strand
CTTCGACGATCCAATTGGGTTCTTCTTTGATCAGCAGCAGGCTGCGGTTGGCACCGACGTTCTCCATCACGACCGAGAGCATCGATTCGATCAAATCGTCCCACGCAACCTTGCTGGAGATGACTTGTGCAGTCTTGTAAATCGAATCGAGGTCGAGCTGGTAGAGACTCGTCGTGCCCGTCTGCGGGGTTGAGCCACCCGAAAGCTGTTGCTCGTGCAGCGTGAGTTGGGGAAACTCCGCTTCGAGTTGCGACACCTTCCCCCACACACCCCAGTTCTTGTACTGCTGGTGGGCCTCCTTGAGGTGAATCAAGGCATACGGGACTTGACCGAATTCCAACCAATACCTGGCCTTCAATTCGAGCGCGATGGCAACGTTGTTGACGTAGTGGTACTTCCTGGCCGACTCGATCGCCGCATCGTAGAGTGCCAGAGTGGCCTTCACGTCCCGCCGCTGGAATCTCGACTCTTCGGCCCGGATTAACAGATGCTTGTGGAGAAAATTGTCGGGGCAATGCTCGGACCAAAGCTCAATGTTGCCGGAGTACCGATCGAACAGTTCGAGCATCCGGCGCTGTTCGTCCGGATCACGTTCGTCGTTGTACGTCGCGGCGATGGTGAGGCAGCTATAGAAACAGGCTTCGGGCACCTTGATCTGTGACGGAACGCCTTCGGCCACGATGTCGGGCTTGTGAATGACGGCCTTCGCCTTGTCCAGGTGACGGAACAAAAACAGGCTGCGGATTTTCGCCGAGTAAAACCAAGCCTCGACGATCGGCAGTTTGCCCAGTCCATTCAGGTGTGTCGCTTCATTCAGATGCTCGCAGTCGAATGTGTCCGTGCGTTCGGTCTTTCCTTGAAGATTCAGCAGCGCGACATAGCCACCCGGCAGAAAAAAACTGTTGAGCCCGACTTCCGCCTTCGATCGCAGGAACTCAAAGTACTTTTCGCCTTCGGAGGCGACTTCGTCACACGGCCGGCCTTCGATCAGCAGATTGGAAATGATGTTCGCGGCACCGTAGACCGCATACGTCCAATCGCCCCCCTCGACGCTGAACATGTAACCTTTGCGGAACAAGTCCGTCGAAGTGCTGATGTGCTTCGTCCAGTGATTGACGAAAATCGCGAAGTTGAAATAGACCTTGCCCCGGATCTCGACATTTTCGTAGCGGTCCGACAGCCTGACCCCCAGATCACCAAACCTCCATCCCTCTTCAAACTTCTTCAGCCGCACGACGCAAATGTAACCGTATTGCACGTAGGCAAACGCCGCGAGCTCGGAATTGCCGAACCGCAGGCTGAGGTTGGTCATCTTGATGGAACACCACTGAACGATGTTGTCCTTTGACACGAGGTAGGCACTCATCCACATGCCGACCAAAATCCGCATCTTGGCAAACGTTTCTTCGGACACGAAGTCGGGCTCCTCGAGCAGAGCGTCGGTCGAGCGGTCGCCCAGATATTGAGGCATCAGTGCCAGCTCTTCGACGATGGACGCTTCGAGCGCCTCGTCGTCGCCGGGGAACTCTTCTCCCAACAGCGCCAGGCCCTGCTTCTGCACGTGGATGGCTCGCTCGTAGTCGCCCTGCAGATGGTAATCGTCCATCTGCACCATCCGCACGCGGACGGCATCCATCGCGGATTTGACGT
>JAYTFV010000619.1:0-3083 GCA_043734065.1 Planctomycetota bacterium | reverse complement strand
TGTGAGCGACCAAGTTCTCCGCCGGATGCAGCGTCGCGTGAACCGCGACAAGATCGTCACGCTGGTCAGCAAGCTGCGAGAACGCATCCCGAACCTGGTGATGCGGACGACCTTTATCAGCGGTTTCCCTGGCGAGACGCAGGCCGAGCACGATCAATTAAAAGAGTTCGTCGAGGAGATGCACTTCGAGCGGATGGGGGTCTTCACCTACTCTCTCGAACCCGGCACCCCCGCCACCAAGCTCGACGGCCACCTCCCCGAGGAGGTCAAAGCCGAGCGCCGCGATGAGCTGATGGAGCTACAACAAGAAATCGCCTTCGACTTCGGCGACTCCCTGGTCGGCTACGAACTTGATTGTCACATCGATGCCCAGCTGGAAGACGGCACCTTCGTGGGCCGCATCTTCGCCGATGCGCCCGAGATCGATGGCTCGGTCTTCGTGACCGGTGAGGGCCTCGAAGTCGGCCAGCTGGTGCCCGTGGAGATCACCGCGAGACAGGATTATGACCTACTGGCCGAGGTGAGCGAAGGCGACGACGAGTAACTCGTGGGACGGGCACATTTGCCCGTCCGTCCGCGCGATGCCCCCGACAGCACGCTCCGCTTCGCCGAGCCTGCGCGTCGCAGCTAAACACCACCGAATCTTCCCTCGGTCTCAAGCTCCCGCTTGGGGCCGCATATCCCCGAAGCTCCGCTTCGCCCGCGTGCCAACCGACTTTGTCTCGCATACCGTCCCCGGACTTCCCTTCTGGATCAAGTTCCGGCATGCTGCGCGGAAGTCCAACATAGCTCGGCGAAGCAGAGCTTCGAGGATCTGCGTATTCCCTCGGTCCCACGCAGGAGTTTGGCAATGAGGATTCTACTCGTCACCTCTTCCGGACCGGTCGCAAAAACCGAACCAGAATGAACGTCGCGAGGAAAAGCCCAGCGGTCACAACAACGGCGAGCAGAAGAATGGCACGCTCAATTGGATTTCGAAACCAAACACGAGGGACCAGGTCCGGCACCTCGGGATCTGAGGCATACTTCACGGAGTAGGCAGCATCGGGATCGGGACTGGTGGCCAGCCAACCCTGCTCATCGCTCGCCAATGTTTTGTACCAGTCTTTAGCGTCGGCGAGTTCCTTCTGGAATAAAGGTTCCAAATCGCTCAGCTGCATCTGGCCGTTCTGGCCTGAACCTCCCATCTGTTGCTGGAGAACGTGCGTCGCACGAACGCGATATTTTGCGGACAGTTCTGGTTGATCGGCAGTGACATACGCGGCCTGCAGAAAGGCTCGCGCGGCCAACTGCTGATTGCCATTAATCTGAACCTTTTCTGCGAGGAGGTCTGCGAGTGCTTCGAGCAGGATGGGGGATTCGTAGTTCGCAAATCGCATCATGCCGAGAACTCCCTTCGCGGCTCGCTGGGCTTCCTGGCTCTGCTCTTCGTACGGCAAATCCTTGACAATGAAGTAACGAAACCCGTCCTGATGAATCCCGCCGTCCTTGTCAAACTGAGCGAGTGGCAAGATCGTCTTTCCGTCCTCTTGTTTCGAAAGCACATACTTCCCCAACAGTAGTTGGTACTTCTCACGACCAAAGTGAGCATCGGGATTGATCTGGAGAGCCCGCTCGATCTGCGGGATTGCTGCTTCCAATCGATTCCCCAAAAAGTAGAACGTCCCGAGATTGGAAGCTGTCTCGTACCGACCGGGGAATTTCTGCTCGGCCAGTTCCATCGTCTTGATCGCCTGATCGTGGTCGCCGATCTTGTCGAACGCCACGGCCAGATCATCGAGCAGTTCCGGAGTGGGGCCAGTCGCTGCGATCTTCTTCTGCCGGTCCTTCACCCGCCACTCGTAGAACTCCTTCGTGTGGCGAGGGAACTTACCGGTGATCAGTTCGAGGGCAATGGGGAACCTACTGCGCTCCTGCATCAACGTGTCGTAATCCCAGTAGCAAGCCATGGCGAACGAAGGCAGGATGAATGTCATCGCGATGAGCAGCACCGACAACTGGTGGCAGCGAGACAGGCTGGCAGACTGGGGCATGGCGGTACTCATATTGAAGGTTGTGCGATCTGCTTCTGGATATGACTTTAACTTGGCAAACTGTTGGAGCAAAATGCGACTGCGCAAAGTATTCAAGAATGTCAGCCACGCGTTGCTCAACGACAGCGAGCGGCTGGACGTAAGTCCGCCGTGTGGGGAGGCGCTGTGGGGGCAGAGAACGTCGATCTGGCACGGGGGACTGACGTCCGCCCGCTCGCTGCGGTGATGTCGGGAGGGGGGGGCAGCCCGACAGAGATCGCACAGCTGGAGCGAGAAGTCGAGCATTGAGGCCCTCTTCACCGCGAGAGCGGTAGCGGCGGATAGCCGTGGGTGAAACCCACGGATGGGATCGCTCCCAGGTCCGAAGCCGCGAGAGCGGCGACAGAGGCTCTGTCGCCGCTCTCGCGGCTTGATCTCGGACTGGGGGATCGGGGTCCGTGGGCTTCACCCACGGCTATCTGCGATCGCCGCTTTCGCGGCTCGGAATGTCGGAGTGACTTCGACAGCGTGACTCGGGCTTCGAGGTTCGCGTCGATTTCACCGACGATCATGGCCAACCCCGCAGGCCCAGTGCGTGAAAGACGGCGGGATAGCCAATCCGTTCGACCAGAATCTGCGCATTGGGACGACGCTCCCACAGTCGATCGCTCGCCGCATCGGCGTCGCTGGCGACTTCGTAATCTTCCGTCTCGACATCAATCGCCACGAACTGCCCACGACACTGCGGCTCCAACAACGGACGGAGCTTGGAGGCGTAAATCGCAGAGCCGCGATCTCCAATCTCTTCCCGAGCCAATCGGCGAACGGACATGGAGCATCTCCTGAGACTATGGAACGGGAAAAGGTCGGGGTGATGAACATATCATGAGCCAGCGTGGTCGAGCAAGGCGTTCGTATCGCGGGCGGGCCGCGTTGTTGCGTGCGATTGACCATTTGGTCAAAGCCGGGGTCAGGCACTTAGGAAATTCGGAATTGGCCGGATCGAGGTCAGCTGGCAGTGACCGCTTCCTGGCGGCCAATTCCGAAATTCCGAAGTGCCTGACCCCGGAT
>JAYTFV010000618.1:0-24347 GCA_043734065.1 Planctomycetota bacterium | reverse complement strand
CCGGTCGGTGACCAGCATGAACCCCGCCGCCGTCAGCACCGGCAGGGCGAACGACTGCAGGATCGCGGTGATGAACATCGCCCAGATCGTCAGCGGCATGCGGAACAGGGTCATCCCCGGAGCCCGCATGTTGATGATCGTCGTCATGTAGTTGATCGACCCCATCATCGACGAGAAGCCGATGAAGGTCAGGCCGATGAGCCAGAATGTCTGCGCGTGACCCGATCCCGGAGCCGCCTCGAACAAAGCCGACAACAACGGGTAGGTTGTCCAACCCCCGGCCGCTCCGTTCCCCGCGCAGAAGAAGGTCATTCCGAAGCAGGCGATGGCGGGCCACATGAACCAGTAGCTGAGCATGTTCAGCACCGGAAAGGCCATATCGTCGGCCCCGATCATCAGTGGGATCAGGAAGTTTCCGAACGCCCCCGCCAGAATCGGGATGATGACTAGGAAGATCATCACGGTGGCGTGCATCGTGACCAGCATCGTGTAGAACTCGGGCGAAATCTGGCCGCCCTGAGCCTTGAACAGCAGGCCGAAAAACGGCATCGCCTCCCAGCGGAACGCCAACTGCCAGCGCACCCCGAGCGCCAGCGCTCCCCCGACGAACAGGCACAGCATGGTCGTAATCAGGAACTGCTTCCCGATCATCTTGTGGTCGGTCGAGAAGACATACGTGGTCCAGAACGACCCATGATGGGCGTGGTCATGACCATCCCCATGATCGTCGGCGTGGCCGTGATCCGAGGACGTTCCAAGGGCGGGATTGACTGTACTCATCGACTCACTCCGCTCGATGCCATCCGGGGATGACGTTGGCGATTCTTTTCAGTTTTCAGTTGTCAGTTCTCAGTCGTCAGGCAGAGTCGGTGTTACTTCTGGCTGACGGCTGAGGGCTGATCGCTGATCGCTGGCTCGGCAGCCACCGCAGTGGCCACTTCCGGCACTCCGTCGTAGTTCTGCTGCTTCGTCAAGTCTCGCAGGAACTCGACAAACTTCTCTTCCGGCTCCGCCACCAGGCGGGCCTTCATCTTGTAGTGACCCCAGCCGCACAACTCCGCGCACAACAGGTTATACTGGCCGCTCTTGTTGGCCTCGAACCAGATCGGGATATCCAGACCCGGCACGGCGTCCTGCTTGATCCGCAGTTCCGGCAGGAAGAACGCATGCTGCACATCCCCGCTTTGCAGGATGATCATCACCGGCGTCCCGACCGGGGCGTGCAGGTCATTCACTGTATACAGGTCGGTCGGCTGCGGCTTGGGCATCAGCTTCAGCGGCTTGCCGTGCTCATTGAGGCCGGGATAGCGGATCCGCCATTCGAACTGTCGGGCGGTGACTTCGGCCAGCGCCCCGCGATCCCGGGTCTCCTGGGGGAAGACGCTCTTGACCCGGAATTCCGCGACCACATCCAGTTGGTACAGGGCGATGAACAGCAGGACGCAGGACGGCACCACCGTCCAGATCACTTCGAGTTTGTGACTGCCGTGGGAGTACCACGCCTTGTGCGTGTTCCCCTCATCCGTGGCCGCTGCTCCCTGGAAGAGTGCATATCCGAGGGCCACCTGCGTTCCGATGAATGTGGCCGTCACGATGTACAGGATCATGTAGTACAGCGAATCGATCTTCAGCCCCAGCGGGCTGGCCGCCGTCATGCCGGTGGGGCCGTTGGAGGGAAACCACCAGCCCATGTCTGGAGCAATCCAGCACAGGACGCAGGCCGCGATGGGCCAGAGTACGAAGAACAGACACCAGAATCGTTTCACGTTGACAGTCCTCGCGGTGTGTCGGATTCCCGAGAGGCTCGGGGATCTCGTCGCGCGTGTGGCTTGGGATCAGGGAGTGGTCGTCGCCACGGGAGCCGCCGGAGTCGCTGGAGCCACAGGTGTGGCGGGGGGACGCGGACCGACGCCGGTCCCCGGAGCCCGCTCCTCGTGAGGCAGGTACAGCACGTAGTTCACCAGATCCCACTTCTGCTGTTCGGTCATCTTGGCCCCGAAGGGAGGCATGGGCGTCCCTTTGATCCCGGTCTCGATGCGGGCATAGATGTCGATCGGACGGCGGCCACCCCGGAACATCCCCAGCCGGAGATTTCGCGGCTTGATCTTGTTGCCCCAGTCGTCGAACAGACCCGGCTCGGTATTCTCCACCTTGGTTTCTTCGTTCTTGGTGATCGAGATGGTTTGTATCCCATCACCCAAACCAGACTCGCCGTGGCAGGCCACACAGTTGAGATTGTTCGACAGATACAGATCACGCCCCCGCTGAATCGAGGCCGCATCGCTGGGATACCGCTTCTCCTTCGGGACGATGATCGCTTCGGGAGTCTGAGCTGTCATCCAATCGGCGATCATCGTTTCAGCGTTCCCGGCGATCTCTTGATCGATCTCGCCGTTCTTCACTCGCTTAACGAACTCTTCCAGGATCTTGGCCTCAGTTTCACCGTCCTTGACTCGCGTAGCGATGGACGCGATCGAATACTCTCCGGCCAGCAGGTTGTAGAGCCGGAACTCCGTCTCGCCGCGCATGGCCAGGAACAGCACGTATTCGATGATCGCGTGCGATTCCTGAGGCTTGAGCAACTTAAACGACGGCATGTAGGTGCCGGGGATACCGTCCTCGACGATTCGGGACAGGTCGCCCCGGTGGGCTTTCATCGACCGGTCTTTCGTCGAGGTGAACTTGAACAGCCCCTTACGATAGTCGCGCGGCCGCACATTCAGATACGGAGCCGTCGGACCCTTCCCATCTCCCGCCACCCCGTGGCAGTGCTGGCAATGTTCGGCATACAGCAGCCGCCCGTGCGTCAGGACTTCCCCAGGCCCGATCACAATCTTGTCCCCAGCTTTAGGAGTCAAGCCAGGAGCGACGGACAGTTTCAAGATGTTGGTGTCTTTGTCGAACGAGTCAACCAGAAGCGGGGGATTGCCAGCAGGCATCATCGTCCCGCCGACCCACGACACCTCTTGACCCTTCACGATGTCGCGATGAGGTTCTGTCAGTTGAATGACCAGACTGACATCCTTCGAGCCTTCAGCGACCGTGGCCACGGCAGCGTGCGGCTGGAGCGGGAGCTTGTCCCACACCCGGATCTGATGCGGGGTGCCGAATTTCTGATCGACCGTGGCGCGGACATACTCCTCCACGCGGGGCGTCAACCCCTCGCGAGAGCTGAACTGAGGGTCGGTACGTCCGCATCCGCTGACCACCAACCCGCAGGCCACCAGCACAACGGCAGGCAACTTGGATCCCACTGATCCTCTCCCGTCCAAAACGACCGGGCAGACCACACGGTCCGCCCCACTTCCACACCAGCGAGCTGTCGGCTCGCTCCACTTCCCCGCGGGATAGGCTTCCAGCCTGTCATCTCTTCAATCAAGAATGACAGCCTGGAAGCCTATTCCACGGACGCGCTAAGGAGCCTTCCCCACTGCACCGCCGGACACCTGTCCACCCGTGGGGGTCGGACGACCTTGATCGTCGACCCGCACCTTGACTTGATCTTCCAGCAGGACCGGAGTCGCCGCCCGAGGTTCAGTCACCTTCCCGCATCCAGCCAGGCTGCACGCGATCACGCCGACCAGTATGAGTCCTGTATTCTTCACGGTTCCGCCCCCAACACAACAACCGACCTTTGGATTCCGGAAACTGGCCATCCTACTTGCCCGTCAGCTTGGCCACGGGCACCTTGATGTCGGGCACTTCCACCAGCTGACCCGGAACCACGTCCACCTTCAGGGAGCGATTCACGTACAAAGCCTTCTCATGCCAGACCACGAACTCCATCTTCCCCGCTGGGACATCCTTGATTTCGAAGGCACCATCTGGACCCGTGACCGCAGCCCACGGATGATCGCTGACGAGATGGTAGCTATCCATCCAACTGTGGAAGTCGCACACCGTCTTCACGGGTAGTGATTCCGATTTGTTGTAGGTCAGATTTGTACCCTCTTTGTCGTTCCCCTGAATTGCGGAGTTGAAACTTTTGTTGTTGGAGAACGTGTGGACGTTATGCGCCACCGGGTCTGAATTCGTGATGTTGATCGTTTGTCCAACCCGTGCAATGAAAGCATGGGGACTGTAGATGCAGCCCTTCTGATCGAAGATGATTTTTTCGCCTGGAGCCGGAGGAATCGTCACTCCCGACGGGGCCTTCTTGAGATAGATGAACACGTTGGCCAAGCCTCCGTTGGCATCAGCAATCACTGACTCATTCGGCACCCCATTGACGGCACAGATGGCATCCTTGGTGGGAGCGCCTTTCGCGAGCAACATCGCCAAGGTCGGAGCTGCTCCGTCGATGACCACCTTCCCCTTCACGGTTCCGAAACCCGCCACAGCTGCGGGGCCGACCGGATCGGGGGGCACAGGCCCGCCCCCTGAACCACCAGTCCCGGACACGATCAGCGTCACCGAAGAGGGCGTGTACGCACCGCCACCCAGTCCCTGCTCACAGCCGCACAGCGGGAGCAGAGCCAGGAGCAGCGTGCCGAAGGTCACTCGGGTCATCAGTCGTGTCAGGTTTCGCATCATGTCTTTCCGCAGGGCGGAGCCTCTGGAGAACACAGGTCGCTACTTCGCCGGGGCCGCGGGCGGGGCCGCAGCCGGATCAGCGGGAGCCGTCGGGGCGACCGGCGGGGCTTCCGCCTTGCCGTGCCGCTCCAGCAACTTGTAGTAGTTCAGCAGCGCATCCACCGTCGCATCGATCTGCTGTCCACCCTTGCCGCCCAGATACTCCGGCATGTACTTCCCATCGCCATCCGCAGCGTAGACCTGCGGCATCGAGGTATACGGAGTCATCCACACCGGGTTTGTGATCCACAACTGAAGCCAATCCGGTCGTAGCCGCTTCTCCACCCGATCCAAATTCGGACCGCGAATGTCCTTCGGGTCGGCGGAGGCAGTATACAGTCGCCCGCCCACTTGGTGGCACTTCGTGCATTGCCCGGTCGTGACCAGCTTCCAACCCGATGTCAGCCGGTCTTGCTTGGCGTCGGCGAAAGCTGCCTTATGGGCCACTTCCTGCTCTGTGATGTAGTCCGCCGTCTGCCGCTGGTTCGACTGATACGGGAACTCGGCTCCGTCGACGGCTGCGAAGTAGTTGGCCAGGGCCAGCGCTTCCGCATCGTCCATATTGAACTTGGGCATCCGCAGGACAGTCGTGTACCGGATCTGTTCCGGCTCTTTCAGGAACTGGTACAGCCACTGCGTCTGGACCTTGACCCCTTCGCGAATCAACGGGGGCGGCGACGCCTGCCAGGCTCGACCGCGGTCGCCTGCCGTCTCATTTTTCATCAGTTGCGGAACCAGCCAGTGAGCAAGATCGCCACCGCGCCCAGTCCCCAGCGACTGCAGCTTGTTCACCGGGATCGTCACGGTGTCGCCCGGATAGAGTGTCTTGTCCCCCACCTGCAGGACATCCCAGTTGGAGAAGAACAGCTTCTGGTCTTCGGGGGCTTCTTCCTTGTCCGGTTCGGTCTTCACGAGACCATGCACCGACAGCAACATCTCGCCCGACTTGGTCTTCGCGACCTTGGCCGGATCGACTACGCGCGTCGGATTCAGCTTCGACAACAGCCCCAGGGCTGACGGATGGTTCTTCGTTCCCAACCCCGGTGCGTACAGGTCCGCCGGGGCCACGGCGAACTTCACTTCGGGCAGTTCCAGGATGTGACACCCGGCACAGTTGTACTTCGCCAGCACGCGCTCCCCTTCCAGGCGGGCCGCCTTGGCCCCCGTGGCTTTATACTGGAACGCGGGAGCCGGCGGATCGGCAACGAGGCCCACGACAAACGTCGCAACCGATTCAATCTGCTGTTCGGTGAACGGGAACTTCGGCATCCGCAGACGCTCGTCCCAACCCTTGGTCTCGGTCTTCTTGAAGTCGTAGCTGCGCGGGTCGCGGAGCTTCTGCCACAGGAAACCGGCCCGTCCGTGGTGCATCAGGCTGTCGATGAAGTACGCCGCCGATAGGTCTGCCGGTGCGGCGTTGTGATCGTGCTTCTGGCGATCGAGGGCGTCACCCACACGCTTCAGAGTGCTGCTGCCATCGACTTCGCCGTGGTGGTGCAGGTACTCCTCAATATGCTCGGGGGCCAGCTTGGCGGTGTCCTTGCGACCCCAGTCCTGGAGAGCGACTCCGATCGGGCCCGCATTTTCAAAGCCGGGGATGTCGTGGCAACCGAAGCAGCCATAGCGGGCGATTGTGCGACGACCGATGTAGATCTGCTTCTGTTTCTCCCACTCTTCCGCAGAGAATTGGCCGTCCTGCTGCGGATGGGCGAGTTCGATCTCATCCCCCTTGATGAACTCGGACAGCGGCTTGACCTTCCCATCCTTGTCCTTCGCAAAGGCATCGTCATGGACGGGATACTGCTTGTCATGCAGGACCGCGTTCACCTTGTCGGTCGAGGGCAGCGCCTTCTTGAGATACAGCCGCACCAGGTCATCCAGCGGCGTCGCCACCTGCACCGTGGCGGTCGTCGAAACCTTGTGGCGAATGAACGTGAGGGTCACGGCCTCACCCGACGGGAGCCGAGCGATTTCATCGTGCAGGTTCTCCACCGAGCGAATCGCCGTCGAGCCGACCTTCAACAAGATGTCATCGATCTGCAGGGCCGCGACACCCTTCTTCTCCGGACCCGTCTCCAGACGAGTGGCCGCCGACCCGGGCAGGACTTCCGTCACGCGCACCCCGGCATGCTCCACACCCAACGCAGCGGCCTCGGCAGCTGTGAAGTCTTCGTCACACACCACGCCCAGCACGCTGACCGGACGCACAAACTTCGGGAACTCGGTCGGAGCCGCCTGCCCCTTGGCCAGCAAAAACGCGGCAATGTCCGCAGCCGGGTCGACGTACTTGTCCCCTTCCCCTTCCGGGTTCAGGAACAGGTTCGGCATCTTGGTCCGCTTGTGGTAGGCATTCGGCTGCTTGAGCCAGCTATACATCCACTTGAACCCGTCTTCGCCGGGCTTGATCTTCTCGTGAATCTTGGTCAGGTCGGGCCCGAAGTTGGCGTCCACCCCCTTGAGTTCCGGATCGTCGTACGAGTGGCAGGCCATGCAGCCGCGACGGGAGAAGAGGTGCTTGCCCTTCTCGGCGCTCGGAACGTAGCCCTCCTTCGGGGACTGCATCTCCAGCGGCTGGGTCTTGGCGGTGAGGTAGGCGGCGATCGCCTGCAACTCGACCGGTTGGAGCATCTCGGCGAGGTGATCGCTCTGATTCGAGTTGCCGAAGAACTTCGGCATCTTGGTCGTGGGGCGGAACCGCTGAGGGTTCTCGGTCCAGTAGGCGATGAACTCGGGGGTCGACTTCAAGCCAATGTGCCGCAATGACGGGCCAGGCTTCCGCATCTCGCCGGGCACAGCGCCGGGATCGCTCTTCAGCTTGACGAGTTGCTCCGGGGTGTTCGGCTCCAGACGCAGGTCGGGACCGATCGGCTTGCCGCTGTCATAGCCGTTGATGTCATGGCAGCCGTAGCAGCCGTACTGGCTGATAATCTGGTGCCCCTCGACGACCTTGGGAGCCGAATTGCCGAACTTGTCGCTCTGGGCCAGTTCCGTCACTTTGTGGTGACACTTCAAGCACGCGGCCTCGGCCAGGTGCTTCGGGAACATCGCGTATTCCCAGAAGTGATTCGAGTGCCAGTGGTTCTTCTCTTCCCACTCGGCGGCCTGGGCCGGATGGGCCGGAGCATGCTCGGCGTTCTGGAACGAGGTGCCGGAGCCGTCCCCCTCATGGCAAACCGTACAGCCGAACTTCTCCATCGAGTGCGGACTGCCCGCAGTGATGAACAGGTCGGGATTCGGGTGCCCGGCGAACGGCTGGGAGTAGGTGCCGTCCTTCCCATTGCCGGACGGGTAGGAGATGGCGTTCCCCACTCCGAAGTCAGCGATGTTCACATGGCAGGAGCGGCAGCGATCGACGCGGTCGACGTTGGCCATGCCGAGTTGCTGCTTGAGCCCGCGCGGCCAGTCGTACTGGATTTTGAGGTGCGGGTTGAAGCCGTTGATGATCGGCCATTCCTTGAACGACCGCTTCCAGGCGGACAACCGGCTGGAGGGACGAATGAGATCCAACTGGTCCATCAGCCCCTGGCGTTCGGCGGTCAGCTTAAGGAGTTGGGCGGCCTCTTCGTCGCGGGTCTTCGTCAGAGCCGCGAGGGACTCCTTGGCCTGGTCGTACTTGCCCTTGGCGATTTCCACCTTGCGGGCCAGAGCCTCCGCTTCGAGTTGCAGGGCGTCATACTTGGCCTTCTTCTCGGCCAGCACAGTGTCGGAAACCGCATCGCGAACTGCGATGTCGAAGTTGGCTCGGGCCACGTCGCGTTCGGCGTTTTTGAACTTCGAGGTGGTCGATTCGCGGCTGAGGTCACCCTTGGCCTGCGCGACCTCTTTCTGAGCGGCTGCGACCTTACGGCCAGCGTCACTCGTCTTGAACGCGGTCAGCTGGCCCTCGATCTCGGCGACCTGCTTGAGGAGGTCGTCCGAGTTGACCCCCTTGAGCTCGTCGGTCAGCTTGGCGACCTTGAGCTTCTCAGCCTGGCGCTGGTAGTCCCGCCACTCGCGAGTCTCATCGCGCGACATCATCAGCAGAGTGGACGCGAACAGCGCGAAGGCACTGACGGCGAACACCTTGTGCATCGTCCCGAGATCGCGCCAATACTGATCGTTCGCTGGCATGGGTGGTCGTCGTCGGTCGGGGTGTGGCGAGGAGGAGGTCAACGGGTCGGGCCACCGAGATCACTCTCGGCGGGCCCCACAGGGCACATCAGATGTTGAAGAACCATTCCGGGATGGCCACGATGTACTTCAGGTGGACAATCCACCGCAGCACCATCTTGATCGGCAGCAGACCCATGAACAGGATCAGGTTGGCCAACAGCATGTACCGGATGACTCCCATCCGGATGTAGAACTTGCGGAGGACCGTGAGGGCCATCACATGCGGGAGTGCCATGAAATAGACCAAGATGAGTATGATCCCGACACCTTCCCGCATGAAGATCGAACCGAGTTGGTTCCAGACACCCCCACTGGAATTGACCGCTGGCAGCGGCATTCCCAGCCCACGCACCCACACGTACTCGCTGAGATTGACGTTGTTCAGCACTTCCAGCTTGTGAACGTCCCAGAACTCGTACAGACCAAACATATTCCAGTTCGGACCCCGCACGAACGTCCCCAGCACGATCATTCCCACCCACAACGGCAGGAAGCCGATCAGGAAGATGATGATCGAGAACTTGCGGTCGTTGAAACAGTAGTAGCCGTTCCCCTTCTTGTTGAAGTCAATGTAGGGGATCGCCATCAACCCCTGCACGATGATCAGCGGCAGCACCACCCCCGCCAGCCAGGGGTCGAAGTAGACCAGCATCTCCTGAAGACCGAGGAAGTACCACGGGGCCTTCGATGGATTGGGGGTCTTGACCGCTGAGCCGGGCTCTTCGAGCGGGGCCTGCAACATCACGCCCCATACGATCAAGACGGCCGACAACAGGATCATGCACAGCATTTCCGTGTAGACCAGGTCGGGCCATACCAGAACCTGCTCGCTGAGTTCCGACTCCGCCAGCGGACGCCCTTCGGCCAATCGGCGATCGTTGTCGACCGCCTTCTTAAAGAACAGCCACGTAAAGTAACCACCCAGGAACAGCATCCCCACGATCGGCACGTTGTCCGGCTTCCCGACGATCTGCCGAAAATCGTAGTCAGTCATGCTGAAGCCCAGGAACAGGCAAGCGGCATTGAACATGATCCAGCCGACCGTATCGCGAGTCAGGAACTCCCGCAACCAGATCATCAGCACAAACGCGATCATCGACAGCCCGAAGTACAGCCAGGCAATCGAAAAGATCACGTCCACGATCGACTTGAACCAGTGCGGCAACCGGATCAGAAAGTCCTCGGGTGCCGAATTCGCCGTCAGGTGCGTCACCGCCATCAGCATCAGAAACGCCGTGTAGAACGCCCACACCGTCGCCTTCGGAATGTGCGGAAAGCCCAGCACCGAATCGTAGTCCCCGTCCCGCTTGAAGCTGCGCAGCGTCCAGCCGACGTTCGCCAGGAACAGCAGCGTATACAGCCAGCCAAGGCCGAAGATCACGCTGTGAGTCAGATCGGGATGCGGCGAGTGCATGGGATTCGGACTTCTCGGAACCGGTCACAGGGCCCAGCCTGCGACCAGAGATGCTCAAACTCAAAGGACCACACCAAAACTCTCGCTGTCGAACCGGAAACCGGCCCAGAATTGCGGTATCCAGAGTGTCGCCTTTCGCTCCGCGAAAGGACGGTCTTTCGCGGAGCGAAAGACGACACTCCCGGATGCCCCGCCCACTACAGCGGCTGACTGATTCCACCGTCCTTGCGGACCCGCCAGAAGTGAATCGCAATCAACAGCGACGCCACCACCGGAATGGCCACACAGTGCAGAATGTAGAAGCGGTTCAATGTCTCTTCACCGACGTTGCGGGCACCCAGGAGCAGGAACCGGGCATCCGAGGCGTTGGTAATCAGGTCGTAACCCCCGATGTTCAACAACTGGAAACCCGGACCCTCATGCCCCAGGAACGGATGGGCGCGGGCCATGTTCGATCCCACGGTGATGGCCCAGATGGCCAACTGATCCCAGGGGAGCAGGTAGCCGGTGAACGACAACAGCAGGGTCAACACCAGCAGCAACACCCCAATGACCCAGTTGAACTCGCGCGGCGGTTTGTAACTGCCCGTGAGAAACACACGATACATGTGGAGCCAGACGGTAATCACCATCGCATGGGCCCCCCAGCGGTGGATTTCCCGCATGATGCCCAGCGTGGTGACATCGCGCAGAGCGCGAATGTCGGTGAACGCCCACTCCAATGTGGGACGGTAGTAGAACATCAGCAGCACGCCGGTCAGCGTCTCGACCAGGAACAGGAAGAAGGTGACTCCCCCCATGCACCAGGTGTACGACAACTCGATCCCCCCCTTCTTTGCAGACACCGGGTGCAGGTGCAGGAAGAAGTTGGTCAGCACGACGACCGCACGGTTTCGGCGGTCGGTCGGGGCCGGATGGCGGAAGATACTCCGCCAGATCTGCGAATTGCGAATTGTCTCACCGATCGACATGCGATGATCCCAGGCTGTCGTTCACGAATGAATGGGGGCCGTCAGTCATCACATCGACCGGGCGGCCTCCTGACGGGAAGGTCGCACGATTTCCCGCACGCTAGACCTTCACGAACGACTTCGGGTCGTTCCACTGGCCCAGTTCTTCCTGGAACTTGACGCTCTTGTCGACTTCCAGAGTCCCATCCGCACCAAGGACCAGACCGACCCGCTCCAGCGGACGTGGGGCCGGGCCTTCGAAGTTGACGCCGTTGATGTAGAAGCCGGAGCCGTGGCAGGGGCACTTGAACTTCTGCTCGGCGTCGAGCCAACTCGGCGTACATCCCAGGTGGGTGCAGACCGACAGCAGGGCGTAGATCACGTTCTGGCCGTCATAGCCATCGGTGTGAACGATCCAAACTGCGCGGGTCGCCTTGTACTTCTCGGAGACGGTCCCCAGCGGATAGTCGCCGATCGAGCCGACCTTGAACTTGCTCGGCAGCTCCAGCACCGTGTTCGGCATCATGAATCGGGCCATGCCCAAACTCCACAACCCGCCAATCGCACCCAGCAGCGTCCACCCCATGTAATATGGAACGCACAGAGCGGCGAACAGCGCCGCCGGAAACGACCTGCGGAGGAGTTCCTGCTTCTTGCCCCCGGCCTTGGCGGGCAGCTTTGGCTTGGTGACAACCGGCTCGGCAATGGCCACAGCGGTGTCTGACTTACCAGCAGCGGCAGCAGCAGCCCCTTCTCGCATCGCCTTGATCATCTCGGCCGGTGACTTGCCAGCGGCGACCGGGGCCGGGGCCTTCGGAGCAGCAGCGGCGGAAGCAGCGACACTGGCGGCGGCTGGTGTACTCGCAGCAGCGGGGGTGGCTCCCTTGGCGCGAATGGCCGCCATAATATCGGACGTGCCCTTGGGCTTCGCAGCCGGGGCTGCATCTGCAACAGCAGCAGCGGGCGCGCGCGGAGCAGCAGGAGCTGCCCCCTTGGCCCGAATCGCGGCCATGATGTCCGACGTGCCCTTGGGCTTGGCCGCTGGAGCGGACGGGGCTGCGGGAGCCGGTGCCTCCACGGCGGGAAGTGCGGCTTCGGCAGCAGCAGGGGCTATCGCTTCCGGAGCCGCAGCCGGAGCCGGAGCAGACGCAGACGACCCCTCGGCGGGCTTCTTCCGAAGCATCGCCATGATCTCTGCGGTCGATGGTTTCTTGTCAGTCATGGTGGTGTGTGGGCATGATGACGGGCGGACTTGCAAATTCGCCCAATGCACGGAGACTCAAGCGGAACCGCCCCAGCCTGTGAATATCGCGCGAATCATGGCAGGTGAATGAGAGGGAGACAACTTCGCCGCCAAACCGCCACGGAGGATTCTCACACTCAAGAAGCCATTCGGCCTTGAACCAATCGGCCACGGGGTTTACGACTTGATTCTCCAGCGATTCTCGCCCCGTTTCGCCGTGACGCGATGTCTTCGAAGTGGAGCATCTCTCGCCTCACCGCCCCGTCTCGCGTATCGACAGCGAGCGTTGGACGTAAGTCCAACGTGTTGGGCGGTGCTGCATCGCTCGCAAACCCGCCGCTCGGTCGGAGAGCGTCGCACGGACACGGGGGACTTACGTCCGCCCGCTCGCTGTGGTTTGGCACGCGGGCGAAGCGGAGCTTTGGAACGCGGTCTTGACGCCCCCCTCACGGCCTACAACTCCTCATCCGACTGCATCACGCCCCAGCCGTCCGGCTCGCCTCCACATTCGCGGGCGATATCGCCCAACTCCAGCTCGACGCGACAGACCTCTTCATACGTCGGGACCATCGTCACCCGACAAATCACATCGAACCCCTCACCCAGCGATTCGTCGATCTCGCCGAACTCGTCCTCCTCGGCGTCTTCCATCAATTCCGCGTTGTTGTAGATGTCGACATCGATATTCATGTCCGACATCCGCCGCTCCATTTCAAGCGCCGAATCCTCATCCGGAAACAGGTGGCAGAACTCGATCTCATGCTCCTGAGACAGGTCCATCCCCGCGTCGACCATCGATTGCAGGACCGCGCCATTGGCATCATTCGGAAATCGCATGGGGACACTCCTGGGTGCGTCGAGAATCGAAACCGACCGACAGCCAAGGCTGCCACAGCCCGCAGGATAACCGGCGATTTCGACTTCGCCAACCGTTTCGACGCAACGCGAAGTCTGCGAAGCGGAGCGCTCGCCACGCCAACAGACTTCCGAAGTCTCCGAAGACTTCGGAAGTCTTCACACCCACGCTCGATTGCAGTCCCCCCCACCCATCCCCGACACTCGTCCCCTCCCCGTGGCCTGTGCCGCAAGTTTCGGTCCGTCCTTGATCCCCGTGTGTGCCCTCTCGTGAGCGATCTCCCTTCTATTCCCGCAGCGGCGTCGAAGCCCAGCCAGCTCGTGGTCTTTCTGGTGGTGTTCATCGACCTGCTCGGATTCGGGATCGTGATCCCGGTGCTGTACCGGTATGGCGAGTTCTTCCACGCCAGCCGCCTGATGCTGATCCTGCTGATGTCGTCGTTTTCGGCAATGCAGTTTCTGTTTGCTCCGCTGTGGGGCCGGCTCTCAGACCGGATCGGCAGGCGGCCCGTGTTGCTGGTGGGGCTGCTGGGGTCGACGCTGTTCTATGGACTCTTTGGTTACGCGATCTCGTTGGGGGCCGAGGGTTCGCTGCTCGGGTTGAAGGCCATGACCTGGATGCTCATCGCCCGCACCGGAGCCGGAATCGCCGGGGCCACGATCGCCACCGCTCAAGCCTACATCGCCGATTGCACCGGAGCCTCCCAGCGCGGGAAGGGCATGGCCCTGATCGGCGCGGCATTCGGCCTCGGGTTCACGCTCGGGCCGCTCCTGGCCGCAGCCTTTTCGAGTGCCGACAAGCACGCACCCCCGAATCCCATGGTGGGGTACGCAGCCTCGATCCTGTCGGCGACGGCGTTGTTGCTGGCGGTCTTCACGTTGAAGGAGTCGCTGTCCGCCGAGTCCAAACCGGCAGCCCGGCGATTCTTCGACCCGCGAGCGATTGCCGCCTGCTGGCGGAGTCCGTTGCGATTCAGCGTCCTCGCCGGGATCTTCCTGACGACGTTCGCCTTCGCCCAGTTCGAGACGACACTGCCCGCCGTCACCAAGGCGCTCGGCGTCGGGGATCGCGGGAATTTTTTGGTCTTCGCCTACCTCGGCTTCACGCTCGTACTCTGCCAGGGACTGCTCGTGCGGCGGCTGATCCCACGCATCGGGGAGCGAAGGATGGCTGTCGCGGGAGGGATTCTACTGGTGCTGGGGCTGGGACTGGTCGGGTGCATCGGGTACTACTCCATTGGAGCCATACCTGCTGCTGCCGCTCGTGCCGAGGCCAGCACCGTCGCCCAGGCCGGTCAGTCCATGCTCTCCAACCCCGGCGTCCGCATGCTGCTGCTGGTCCTCCCACTGAGCATCATGGGATTCGCAGCTGTGACGCCATCTCTGCAATCGCTCCTGTCTCTGGAGACCGACAATACCGACCAAGGGGAAGTTTTGGGTCTGGGGCAGGGGCTCTCCTCGCTGGCCCGCATCCTCGGCCCCGCTGTGGGAATCCCTCTGTGTACCCCAGAGCACATCTACGGGCCGCACATCTCCGCCGCCACGGTGATGGTGCTGACGCTGGCGCTGTTGGTCCGGATGCCAAAGACCACGGGAAGGCGTGAGTCTCCGGCCACCAGGAGTTCGCCATGAACGCAGCGCGGCAGGGCCGCGCTGTGCGGCATTGGAGCGCCATCCTCTGGGGAGGCATCTCTCGGGCTGATGATTGGTGGTAGGGGGATTGGTTCAACGAGTTCCCAGTTTTTGAGGGGATTCGGAGGAGACATCCCCACTCATCGGGCGAACTTCTCCGCCACCTCAATCGCTCGCAGCATCCCCTTGGCCTTGTTGAGTGTCTCCTGGTACTCGCTGGCCGGAACGCTGTCGGCCACGATCCCGGCTCCCGCCTGGACGAACGCCTTCTGCCCTTGCATCACCAGCGTGCGGAGGGCGATGCACGTGTCCATATTCCCAGTGAAGTCGATGTAACCCACCGCGCCGCCGTAGGGACCGCGGCGATGTTTCTCGACCTCGTCGATGACTTGCATCGCCCGGACCTTCGGTGCCCCCGACACCGTGCCCGCAGGCAGTCCCGCCTTCAGGGCATCGATCGCCTTCAGCCCCGCGCGCAGCTGGCCTTTGACGTTCGAGGTGATGTGCATGACGTGGCTATACCGCTCGACGACCATGACATCGCTGAGAGTGACTGAGCCATACTCGGCGACTCGGCCGACATCGTTGCGAGCCAGATCAATCAGCATGACATGCTCGGCCCGCTCCTTGGGATCGGCCAGCAGTTCGGCGGCGAGGGCACGGTCCTCGTCCTCGTTCGCCCCCCGCTGGCGAGTCCCGGCCAGCGGGCGGATGGTGGTCTCCCCGTTCTCGACGCGGACCATAATCTCCGGCGAACTGCCGACCAAAGTCACCTCTTGAGAGGTCAGCAGGAACATGAACGGACTGGGGTTCACGACGCGCAGGGCCCGATAGATATCCAGCGGTGACGCCTGCGTCTCCAACTCCAACCGCTGGCTGATCACGACCTGGAAAATGTCCCCGGCGAGGATGTACTCCTGGCACTTCCGCACCACTGCCTCGAACTCGGCCTGAGTGAAGTCCGAGGTCCAGGCCAACGTCGGATCGCCACCGCTGGGAATGTCCCGCATCCGCAACCCGTCCTCGCCCGACTCCAGCTTCTCGCACAGTTCATCGACCGATCGGCAGGCCCGCTGGTACTCCGCTGCGAGGTCCGGGGCATCGGTCCAAACATGCCCGACCACGATGATCGTCTTGCGAATCTGGTCAAACACGATCATCTGGTCATAGAAGCCGAACATCATGTCCGGCAGTTGGCGGTCGTCCAGGGGTGGGTTCGGCAGTCGCTCGGTGTACCTGACCGTGTCGTACCCGAAGTACCCGACCGCTCCTCCGAGGAAGCGAGGCAGGCCGGGGATCTCGACGGCCTTGTACTCGTCGATCATCTCCTGCAGCACGAGCAGCGGGTCGTCCACGGTTCGAACGAGGGTCTGGCCGTTGCGCTTGATCGTGAGTTGATTGCCTCGGGCCGAGAGTCGCAGAAACGGATCGCCGCCCAGGAAGCTGTAGCGACCGACCTTCTCGCCGCCGATGACGCTCTCAAACAAAAACGTCTCGCGGTTCCAGCCGCAGCGGCACAGTGCCGAGACCGGCGTGAGCGTATCGCTCAGCAGTTGCCGGTAAACGGGGATGAGTCGGCCTTGGCCCGCCAGTGTTCGGACAGTGGCCAGGGAAGGGGAGTGCGGCATGAGAGGGAAAACCCGGGCAAGGAGCGGAACAGCGTCTGGACACCGTTCCCGAGTGTCGGGTTCGAAGTATAGCGAGCCACTTCTGGAAAGGCTGGCATACCCCATTCGGGAACTCGCAGAGGCGCGAACCTTCCGGTAGACTGTGCGTGTCTGGAACGCTGGACACTGGCCGCTTGGTGGAATTGGCAGACACGCCAGACTTAGGATCTGGTGCCGAAAGGTGTCGGGGTTCGAGTCCCCGAGCGGCCACTTCTGGGCAATGGGATCGGTAGGAAGCAGGCGGGTCGACAGCACCACCTCGCCACGGGGGCTTGAGCTCGTAGCTGCGTTCGCCAGAACGCGAGCAGCCCGCAATTGGTCGTAACTGCCCCTCGCCAGAGGGCGGGCACGCACGCCAGTTCGCCCACATTCTGGCGAAACGTCGCTACGATTGAATGTCTCACTTCCGCCCGCGTGAAGTATCGCTATCCGGAATGCACCCGCCTGCCGAGACGCTCGCGACAGCACCAAGACGCAGCGAGCGTGGGACGTAAGTCCCACGTGTTGTGCGAGGCTGCCCCACTCACCCGGCGAAGTTCGGGTGGGTCACATCCACCGGGCACGGGGGACTGACGTCCCCCGCTCGCTGCTGATCGGTGCGACGGACTTGGATGCTCACTCCCCCCACATCTGCTAGGCTAATCCTGTCCACTGACCCAGAGAACCTCTCATGTCGCAGATCTTTGACGAACTCCAGCAAATCCCCACCGGTGATGCGAAGGCTCTCTTCGAACGGGTCGCTGCCCAGCTCAAAGACGACAAGGATTATCACAAGCTGTTCGACTCGCGGCTGATGCAGCGGAAGTACGAACTCGGGCTGCCGGTGACGAAGCCCGCGTCGCTGGCCGATGTGCCGGAAGCGCTGCGGAAGTCGGTCGAGGAGACCTACGTCACGGCGGCTCGTGAGGCCGGTGAACTGTTCCTGGCAGCGGGCGATATCCCGGCGGCGTGGATGTATTACCAGGTGATCCGCGAGCCGAAACCAGTGGCCGATGCGATCGAGGCCCTGCCCAGCACACTCGACCCGAACAAGGTCGAAGAGATTCTCCAGATTGCCCTCTACCAGGGGGTCCACCCGACGAAGGGGATCAGCCTGATGCTCAAAGCTCACGGCACGTGCAGCACGATCACCGGCTTCGACCAGGCGACCTCCAACCTCTCTCCCGCACAACGCCAAGACTGTGCCAAGGTCATGGTCCGCAGCCTCTATTCCGACCTGCTGGAGAGCCTGCAAGGCAGCGTGCAGAAGCGGATGCCGTTCCTCCAACCGGGCCAGCAGCTTCGCGAACTGATGTCCGGACGGGATTGGCTGTTCGAGGCGGGCAACTACCACATCGACGTGTCGCACCTGAACTCGGTCGTGCGGTTCGCTCGGACGATCGAGCCGCCCGCCGAGGAACTGGAGTTGGCCCTCCAGTTAGCGGAGTACGGCTGCAAGCTCGACTCGCAATTGCAGTACGGCGGCGAAGCACCGTTCGACGACTTCTACCCGGCCCATGTGAAGTTCTTCCGCGTGCTGCTCGACAAGGGACGGGCCGATGCGCTGCAATACTTCCAGGACCGCCTCGATCACGAACCGGACGAGGGGGACAAGCCGTTCCTGGCGTACGTACTCGTCGACCTGATGGTGCGGTCGAACCTGCTGGAACCGGCGGTGACGCTGGCAGCGAAGTACCTGTCGAACATTAACAGCGAGGCCCGCGTCTCATTCGCCGAGCTGTGCCAAAAGGCGGGCCGGATCGATGCCTGGAAGCAGGCCACGCGCGAGCAATACGACCTGCTGGGGTTCACAGCAGCCCTGCTGGCCGAGGGGCAGCGGGCGGCGAAGTAAACTTCGGGAGGTCGAGGCTCACGAGGCCAAGGCTCGGGAGGGCGAGGCTCCTGCCGAACCGCTACCACCAGACGACATCCACCCCTGCTCGCGGCTCGGCGGGAGCCTTGCCCGCCCGGCGCCTCGCCCGCCCGAATAACTGTCCGCCTCCCTTGCACTCCACCCCTCCAGGCGGAATCATGGGGGTCGGTCGGCGCCATTCGCTGCGACCAATTCAGATCAGAACGTGCGTGTGAATCCGTTGGACAACCAGACCTCTCCGCTCAGTCCGCCCGCTCCGGTGCCTCCCCGTCGCCGGTCGCGGTTCTGGAGTATCATGCTCCAACTGACCATCTTCTGGGTGGTGTACGTTCTCTCCATCGGCCCACTGTATTGGCAGTGGTACTTGGGCAAGTACGTCAACGGGCCCACGCTCATCGCCGCCCTCTACGAACCCTTGTGGCGACTCTGCGGCTGGTTTCCGCCGCTGGGTTGGTTCGTCAACTGGTACGTGCGATTCTGGATTCTGTGACAGAGCCGCTGATGGCCGATGGCTGATGGCCAGAGGGATACTCCCTACTCCCTACTCCCTACTCCCTACTCCCTACTCCCTACTCCCTACTCCCTACTCCCTACTCCCTACTCAAAAAGCCCCCTCATGCTCCCCGGCATCCAACTCTTCAACCTCACCGGTCGAGTCGCCATCATCACCGGAGGTTCCAAGGGCCTCGGAGCTGCGATGGCAGCTGGGCTGGCGTCGGCCGGAGCGGATGTCGTGCTCGCGAGTCGGCACCTCGACGAGGTCCAGCTGGTCGCCGCTGAGATCGCCCGCGACTACGGGCATCAGGCGATCGGCATCGCTTGTGATGTGACCAAGACCGCCGAGGTCGAGGCACTGGTCCAGGCGACACTCCAACAGTTCGGCAAGGTCGACATCCTGATCAACAACGCCGGGATCAACATCCGGGGCTCGATCGACGAGCTGACGTATGAGCAGTTCAAGCAGGTCCATGATATTAACGTCGACGGCCTGTGGCTCTGCTCGAAGGCGGTCGTGCCGCACATGAAGCGGGCCGGTTACGGGCGGATCATCAACATGGCCAGTACGCTGGGCGTGGTCGGCTTGGCGAACCGCACGCCGTACGCCTCCAGCAAGGGGGCCGTCGTGCAGATGACGCGGGCCCTGGGGCTGGAACTGGCTCCGTTCGGGATCACCTGCAACGCGATCTGTCCGGGGCCGTTCCTGACCCCGATGAACGAACCGATCGCAAACTCGGAAGAGGCCCTCAAAAACATCGTCGGGGCTGTGGCCCTCAACCGCTGGGGCCGCCTGGAGGAGATTCAGGGGGCTGCCATCTTCCTGGCTAGCGACGCCGCGAGCTACGTGGTCGGCAGCCTGCTCACCGTCGATGGGGGTTGGACGGCCAAGTGAGGCCAGCAGGCCGGATGAACCCGGTGTCAGGCAGGCGGGGGGAAGATAGTCTCACCGCCACTGGGGGCTTGTCCCCGTGGTTCCCGCGCTGGTGCGCTATGATAGGGCACATGCGAGGGAACCACCCCGACAATCGGGGTGGCCGGGAGAGGGTGCAGAGGGACACCGGCTGCCTACTTTTCGGAGACTCGCCCATCCTTCAAAATCAATCGACACCTTCCCCGACCAGCGGTGTTCAAGGTATTGTAGTGGGAGTCCATCTACCGCTCTGATGCGGGTCGTCCGTCAGCGAGATCAACATGCCACGCCCCGTTTGCTTGCTCGTATGCCTTGGACTTTGGGGAGTGCTGACCTGCCAGGCCCAGGCCGAAAAGCCCAGCCCCCTCGCCACGGCCCAGCAGGTCGATGCCCTGATCGAGGGCGAACTGGCCAAGGCCAAGGTCACCCCGGCCCCGCTGGTGAACGATGACACGTTCCTCCGCCGGGCCTCGCTCGATCTGACCGGGACGATCCCGACTCCTAACGAGGTCACCGACTTCGTCCTCAACCCCGACCCGGCCAAACGCACCAAGTTGGTCGACCGGCTGCTGGCCTCTGAGCAGTACGCCGACATCTGGGCCAGCTACTGGCGCGAGGTGATCTTCTCCCGCGCCACCGAAGCCCGCGCCCGCATCATGCAGGATCTGTTCGAGACCTGGATGCAGGAGCAACTCGCGAAGAACGTCAGCTGGGACAAGATCACGACGGAACTGTTGACCGCGACGGGCAGCACGAAAGAGGACGGCGATGTCGCCCTCATTTTCTGTCACACCGGCGATCCGGATGAGCTGGCTGCGGAGACGGCCCGCATCTTCCTGGGCATTCAGATTCAGTGTGCGAACTGCCACAACCATCCGTATGAGAAGTGGACCCGTGAGGACTTCCACCAGTTCGCCGCCTTCTTCCCCCGCATTCAAGTCCGACCGGAGCCGGACAACCAGGGCACATTCCTCGTCAAGTCCGTGACCGAGCAGGACGGTCGCCAAGCCGCCATGCGGGCCAACTTCAACCCGGCCCAGGCCTTCGTCCGCCTGGACCAGAACCGCGACGGCAAGATCACGAAGGAGGAGGCCACCCGCGCCCCGATGGTCGCCCAGCGCTTCAACCAGATGTTGACCCTCGGCGACGCCAACAAAGACGGAGCCATGTCCAAGGAGGAGTTCGAGAAACTCCCCCGCCCCGATAACAACCAACCCGGGCGCGGCTCCGCCGAACACTACATGCCCGACCTCAAGAACCCCACCTCCGAAGGCCAACTGATGCAGCCGGTGTTCTTCGTGAACCACGCCAAGATCAAGACCGGCACCGACGACCTGGACCGCCGCCAGACGTTGGCGAAGTACATCACCGCCCGCAGCAACCCGACCTTTGCGAGAGCGTTCGTCAACCGCATCTGGGCCGAGATGATCGGCGAGGGGTTCACCGATGTCATCGATGACATGGGCCCCGGTCACGACGCCAAAGCTGAGAAGGTCATCGACCTGCTGGCCGACAGCTTCACCAGCAGCGGCTACGACATCCAGTGGCTCTACCGCACGATCGCCAATACCCAAGTCTACCAGCGGCAACTCCGTACCGCTGGCACCGGCGAAGGAGTCTTTGCTGCTGCCAGTCCGACGCGGCTGCGGTCGGACCAGATCTACAACTCGCTGACCTCGATTCTCGGGGAGGGACTCGTCCCGCAGCAGGCTCGCGGCGGCATGGGCGGCGGCGCAGCCCAGCGGTTCGCCAACCAGGGAGGCCGCAAGGGGTTCGGCAACCTGTTCGGATTCGATCCGAGTACCCCGCAAGCGGACATCATTGGGACCGTGCCGCAGGCTCTATTCCTGATGAACCAAGGGGGCCTCAACAGCGCGATCCGGGCCGCCGGACGCACCCGGTTGGCCACGTTGCTGACCAATAACCAGGACGACCACGACGCCCTGTCGGAATTGTACCTGCTGGTGCTGAGCCGCGAGCCGTCGAAGACTGAAGTCGAGGTCAACCTGGCCTACCTGACCTCGGTCGGCAACCGCAGCGAGGCGTTCGAAGACATGCTCTGGAGCCTGCTCAACAGCAGCGAGTTCATCACGAAGCGGTGATGTAGGATGGGCAATCCTGCCCGTCCCCTCCAAGTAGGATGGGAAATCCTGCCCGTCCCCTCCGGCACGCAATGGCCACGAGTCACCCCACGCATCGAGAGTTCACAGACCCCATCTGTGAAAATCTGTGCGATCTGTGTACCCCCACCTTTTCCCTCACAGACAGTCGAGTTGGGTACACAGATTTCGCAGATTTCACAGATCAGAGGGGGCACTCCCCGCTCCAAGTCATCTCAACATTCGCCAGTCAACACGCGCTCGGGGACGGCCTGGAAAGGCCGTCCTACCACGCCGTAGGATGGGCAATCCTGCCCGTCCCCTCCGGCACGCAGCGTGTCCAAGCCACCAACCAGAGTCGAGCGCCCACCGGCCCCAGTCGTCTCGACACGACCAGTCAACACCCACACAGGGACGGGCAGGATTGCCCATCCTACTTCCATCGAACAGGCCACCATCATGCACACCCTCCACGAACAGGTCCAACTTACCGGCGAGGCCTGCTCCCGTCGCCGGTTCCTGCACACGGTCTCCGCCTCGGCGATCGCCGCCGGGGCGTTCGGGTTCACCGACCTCCTCAGCCTGCGAGCGGCAGACCTGCGGAAGCAGGGGAAGTCGATGATCCTGCTCTGGATGCAGGGCGGGCCGTCGCAGTTCGACACCTTCGACCCCAAGCCCGGTCACGAGAATGGCGGCGACACCCAAGCCATCGCCACCAGCGTCCCCGGCATCCAGATCGCCGAACACTGGCCCAGCGTCGCCAAGGCGATGGGCGACATCGCCCTCATCCGATCGATGACTAACAAGGAAGGCAACCACCAGCGGGCCAGCTACCAACTCCATACCGGCTACGTCCCGGCGGGCAGCGTCAAGCACCCGAGCTTCGGAGCTGCGGTCGCCCAGCAGATTTCCGATCCGACGCAGGATTTGCCGACGGTCGTGTCGATCGGTCGACCGGAGGCGGGCGGCGGGTTCCTGGGCGTCGACTATGAGCCGTTCGTCATCGACAACCCCGGCTCGCTGCCGACAAATGTCGCAACACCGGTGGGTCAGGACCGCCTCGCCCGGCGCATCGAACACATGAAGAAACTCGAAGTCGAGTTCGCCGCGAAGGGGGGCCAGGTCGTCGTCGACAACCACCAGCGCATCTACGACAAGGCCACCAAGCTCGTCCAAAGCCCGCACACCAAGGCGTTCGATTTCGCCGATGAGCCGCAGGCGATCCGCGACTCGTACGGCTCGTCGCAGTTCGGGCGCGGCTGCCTGCTGGCGCGGCGACTGATTCAACAGGGGGTGACGTTCGTGGAGGTGCGGGCTGGGAACTGGGACACTCACTTCGACGCGGAGGAGAGGATCAAGACCCTGGCGGAGCCGGTCGATCAGGGGATGGCTGCGCTCATCCATGACCTCAAGGCCCAGGGCCTGCTCGCCAATACGATCGTGGTCTGGATGGGCGAGTTCGGTCGCACCCCCAAGATCAACGCCCGAGGCGGCCGCGACCACTACCCCCGCTGCTTCAACGTGGCCCTCGCCGGCGGCGGCGTCAAGGGCGGCCAAGTCATCGGCAGCTCCGGCCCCGATGGCTCCGCCCCCGTCGACAGCCCCATCAGCGTGCCCGACCTGTACACCTCGATCTGCAAAAGCCTGAACGTCGACCCCCAGCACGAGAACATCAGCCCCCTCGGCCGCCCGATGAAGATCGTCGATGGCGGCAGCGTGATTCCCGGACTGTTCGCATAGATCGCCGCAGCGGACAACCCATTGGAGTTCAGGCTTTAGCCTGCTCCGGAGCAGGCCGAAGCCTGGACTCCAACGCGAGTGACCACGTTGGACGACCATAGGCTCCCCCCTGCCCGTCCCGCTTCTTCTCGTACTCTTCGTTACAACCGTCCCCTCGATCGCGGATGTTGTCCTCCGGCGATACCGAATTCTTGCCCGGTCGGGGTCCAGCGTGACCTACCGTGATGAGAGAGGCTGTCCGCTCCCCCCGAGCGCTGCTCACTCATGCCCAGGTGGATCATGGTCAAGCTCCCGTTCAAACGCTCCAAGCTCTTCGTGAATCGCCGCATCCAGGGAGCCTTGACCCTGCGATTCGGACTCTACTGGGTGATGTATCACATCTGCCTGTGGAACGGCGCGTTCATGTATTTCTTCATGCGGGCGCGGCTGACGCAGCTCACCGGAAGCGCCCAGCCCATGCTCTCGATGAGTGAGATGTATACGCTGTTCCTTCAGGAATATGTCCCGATCACCGTGGCGGCGACACTGCTCCTGCCGATCGTGATCCATGAACTGATCCGCCAGACCCACCGCATCGCCGGTCCGCTCGTCCGCTTTTCCCACGCCCTGCGCGACATGATGGACGGGAAGACCATCCAGCCCGTGAAACTCCGCGAAGGGGACATGCTCACCGAATTTGAAACGCTGTTCAACGAGTTTATCGCCTTCCACCAGGCCAAAGTACAGGCCCTGGCCCGCATCGAAGACCAGGCCCTGGCGAATA
>JAYTFV010000617.1:0-9313 GCA_043734065.1 Planctomycetota bacterium | reverse complement strand
CGCAAAATCCCCCTGCGTGAGACGCTCGGTGATACAACTCGTACGCATTCAGGGCCAGAAATTGTATCACAGGTGTTGTGAAACACACGGATTATCACGCATTTTACCGACTATTTGCGTTCGTGATGCACACACTACGAGGTTCTCTATCAACGACTGGTGAAGCAACTCAGCGAGAACCCTGATACAATCGAGAAACTTGCCAAACGGTTGAACGAGGATTCGATCGTTGATTGACACCGTGAAATCGGGGACCTCGTCTTACCGTACAAGATTCAGTACTCGTCGAGCGCCAAGGAAGACGTGGGCTTTCTCTTCGATACCTACCGAGCCGAGTTCCGCGAGGAATTCAACGGCTGGCTCCAGGAGTGGCCCCACTTCCCATCGCGGCATAGCCGCAACTGAAGAGGAATGCAGTCAGGCATCAGCAGTCAGCCAGCCGTCAGCCAGAAAGCACCCCACGTCGAGGCGACCTCTGCACCCTGAAGGGGTGACACGTCACAGCCCAGGGTCGCGACCGCAGGGAGCGCACCCTGGGTCGAGTCGCACGCGGGGGACGAACACTGAAGGGGTTCCACACAGGGCGTGCGGGTGTTCAACCCCTTCAGGGTTGGTGTTCCCCGGGCCATGTTTCCCAGGGTGCGCTCCTGCGTCGCGACCCTGGGCTATCACCTTCAACCCCTTCGGGGTACGGAGGCTTGGCGGTCCCCCTAGAATCTGCGCAGCGTGCGCAGATTTCAGACATGAGTAGCACATGAGTCGCACAAAGTGCGTTGCCGTGTGGACAGCCTCCCTGCAGCACATTGGACCTTCATCAAGCCGAACCGGAGCAGGCAGCAGCCGGAATAAGCCGCTCGTACCGATCGCGCCGGTTCTTCCGGATGCGGGGTATGTTCTGTGGGGAATTGACCGCAAAGGTCTGCGAGAAGTCCACCTCCCGAGTGTGGCCGATCGGTAACATCCCGTCGTTGCCGTTTCGACCCGCCAGCAGGTCCAAATTGCCCCATGCTTCTTTCCGGCATCATCCCGAATGATGAGCTAGGCTAGACGATCAGTCGTGTCTCAGTTCATTGCGGAGGTTCGCGTGGCTCGTTTTCTCGTCACTGGCGGTGCCGGTTTCATCGGTTCGCACATCGTCGCTCGCCTGGTGTCCGAAGGGCACCGCGTGCGAGTGCTCGACAATCTGTGTGCCGGTTCGCTGGCCAATCTGGCCGACTTCGGAAACGCGGTCGAGTTTCATGAAGGCGACCTGCGTGACCCGCTGGATGTTGCGAAAGCTGTGGCGGGCGTCGAGGTCGTGTTCCATCAGGCGGCCCTGGCTTCCGTCCCGCTCAGCATCGAACGCCCGCTCGACACGCACGCCGTGTGTGTGACCGGGACCGTCAATCTGCTCGATGCCTGCCGCAAGGCCGGGGTCCGCCGCATCGTCTATGCCGGTTCCAGCAGTGCCTACGGCGACTCCCCCGAAATGCCCAAGCGGGAGTCGCACACTCCCGAAGTTCTCTCTCCGTACGCAGCTGCCAAACTCGCCGGGGAGTATTACTGCCAGGCGTTCGCGGCCAGCTACAAGATGGAGATCGTGCGTCTCCGCTACTTCAACGTGTTCGGTCCTCGGCAGGATCCGCAGAGTCCCTACTCGGCGGTGATTCCGCTGTTCGCCAGTGCCCTGGTCGAGGGCCGCACGCCACGCATCTATGGCAGCGGGGAGCAGTCCCGCGACTTCGTGTTCGTGGAGAACGTGGTGGATGCCAACATCCTGGCCTCACGGGCTAAGGGAGTCTCGGGCAAGGTGTTCAACGTGGCCAGCGGCGAGACGATCTGCGTGCTGGAACTGCTCAAGCTGATCTGTGAGGAACTCGAAGTCCCCTTCCGTCCCGAGTTCATGCCGCCTCGGGTCGGTGACGTGCTGCACTCGTGGGCCGACATCTCGGCGACGAAGCGCGAACTCGGGTACTCCGTGCGAGTGAGCTTGCACGAGGGACTGAAGAGCACGCTGGCCTACTACAAGCAGGCCATCCGGACTCAAGTCACCTGCGAAGCCCTCTGATTCTCCAAGCGAGCAGCCAGTGGAAGCTGACCCGCCGGACTTCCGAAGTCTCTCGACGACTCAAAACCACCCAAACCACACGGGGGCCACCACGAGGTGCCCGACCACAGAAGCAGACTCGAATGCTCGCCAGAGCCGCCGAGTCTCATGGAGACAGTGACGTGAGTGAACATTCCAAGTTGCCATCTGTGGAACCCAATGTCGACTTTGCGCCGCTGGGATACCGCGGGTCGCTCCTCGCAGCTCCCTCGCCGGAGGGCCGCTCGATCGACATCGTGCGGTTCGCGATCTCGATTTGGAAGTATCTCACACTGGGTCTGTTCGCCGGGTGTGCCCTGGGAGTGCTGGCGTACCTGTATACGGGTCCGGTGTACGTGGCCGAAACTCAGGTGATGGTCTCGAAGAAGGCCAGTGCCGGTGAGCAGGCTGCCCGCGTCTACTCCGATCGCGATGCACTCAAGATCATCAGTAGTGACGCGGTGGCCCGTATCGCGTTGGAAAAGCACGGGTTGCAGGAGATCTTTGCCAAAGACAAGGATCCCCTGAAATCGGTCTGGGAAAACCTGGAAGTCAAACGCATCGCCGGTGGCGAGTCGTCTTTCGACAACATGCTGTCGTTCGCTTACGTGAATCCCGACAAAGAGGTGGCCAAAAAGGTCGTGACCGCCGTCGTGGCCGCCTACAGCGACTGGCTCGACTCCAAACGCGAAACCAGTTCCAAGGATCTCTATCAGATCTTCCTCAAATCGAAGAAGGAGATGGACCACGAACTGGTTTCCCTGGAAGACGAGTACGCCCAGTGGCGGGACTCGGTCCCGTTTTACATCAGCTCGTCTCCGGCTGTCTCCGCCAATGGAATTCCGATGGCGATGGCCAGTCCGTATCAGGAGAGCCTGAAGGATATGGGCATCCAGCAGCGGCTGAATCAGAACTTGCTCCGCAAGACCAAGATCAAGATCGACCTGCTCAAGACGATGATGGCCAACCCCGAGGAGCGGGAGTCGCTCCAGGCCTGGGTTCTCAATTCCATCGCATCGGGAGCCTCGACCGGCGAGGGGGGCTCGGGCGGCACAGGCAGTGGACTGATCAGTTCACCCACCGGAAAAGCCGAACTCGATCAGCAACTGCTGACCGCGCGATTGTTAGAGAAGCGTTTACTCCTGGTCCTGGGTGAGAATCACGCCGACGTGCGAAACGTCCGTCGCCAGATCGAAACGCTTCTCGACTTCTACCAGCGTCAGGGGCTGACCCCGCCCAACCTCGGCACTACGTTCTCCCGAGATCCCCAGGCCAAGGACAAGGCCGGTGCCGACCTGGCGCAGACCTACCTGTCCATCCTCGAAAGCAAAGTCGATGAGCTGGAAGACGAACGGCAAAGCCTCGTCGTGGCCTATGCCGAAGCCGAAACAAAGGCCAAGGCCGCCGCGTCCTATGAAGTCGTCGACCAGCGCTACAAGGATGACATCTCCCGCAAGAAGAAGGAACTCGACGCCGTCCTCAAGCAGATCACCGAATTCGATATGAACCGGCAGCAGGAAGGTTACAGCCTGTCGCGGACCAACGATGTCCGCGTCAGCCGGTCGATGAAGCGCGTCCTCAAGATCGTGGGGGCCTTCGGGGTTCTGGGGCTGCTGGCGGTGTTCGGTCTGGCCTACTTCCGCGAGTGGTACGACACGACCCTCAAGAGCGCCGCAGAGACCCGCGAAGTCATCGGGGCGCCCGTGATGGGGGCCATCCCACACTTCCGCCCCTCCAGCCGCGCCGTCCTGGAGCGACTGGCGGAACAGAATGGCCTCAGCCCGGCACTGGTCTACTTTCACCGCCCTGGTTCGCGCGAAGCGGAAGCCTACCGCTCGCTCCGCACCACGCTCTATCACAGCACCAAAAACTCGCCCGACAAGGTCATCCAACTCACCAGTTCCGAACCGGGAGATGGCAAATCGACCACCTCAGCCAACCTGGCCATTGCCATCGCCCAATCGGGTAAGAAAGTATTGTTGATCGATGCCGACCTGCGACGTCCGACGATGCACACGCTGTTCGGCCTGCCGCAGGATATCGGCCTGACCGATGTGCTGCTCAATGAAGTGGCCTGGTTCAAAGCCGTGCGTCCCACCCGCGTGGCGAATCTCTCCTTGTTGACTGCCGGGCTCTGTCCCGACAACCCGGCGGAATTGCTTTCGCTGCCTCAACTGCCGGAGCTGCTGAAGGCCGCGAAGTTGGCCTACGACTTCATCATCGTCGACACGCCACCGATTCTGGCGATCAGCGACCCGGCGATCATCGCGCCGCATATGGATGGACTACTACTCGTCGTGCGGATGGGCAAGAACCGACGGGCGATTGTCGAACGCTCGCGAGAATTGATCGACGCTCATGGCATCCGCCTGTACGGGGCCATCATCAATGATGTCGATTACACCACCGACGACTACTACAGCGAGTACGACAAATACTTCGCGGGCAACAACACGCCTCTGACGAACATCTCCGTCCGCGAAACGGCGGCGATGGGCAAGTCGTAGCGGTCCACCCACGCACACGCCAGCGAGCCGGGCGGGCGCCAGCCCCTGGACTCTGGCGACGGGCGAAAGAGTCCGGGGGCTGACGCGGCCCGGATCGCCTGTTCGGCGAGTGGGCGGGCGCCACAAACTCCCCCACTCCCCATCTCCCATTTCACCAAGCCCGGCTGTTGTCAAAACGGCGTGACCCGCAGTTCACCACTCGCCCGGTCCCATCTCGGGACGACAGCAAACAGATCGACGACGCTCGACCGCTCAATGTCCCGATCAAACCCCAGCTCCACCAGATTCCGTCCGCCCGCACTCTCCCGCATCGTCCGCAGCCGTTCACCCGGCTCGACCCCGTGCTGCCGCCAGAACTCGGCAAAGATCAGCGACTCGCGGTGGATCATGAAGTCTCCCCCGAGCCGGTCCGCGATCGCCCCCGCGACCAGGAGATCCTCGCCCGTGATCCGGTTGTCGGTCCCGGCACACAAGAGATGCACCGGGCGCGTCTCCTGTTTCAGGCTCTCCACCACAGCCGACAGATTCGCCAACGCTCCAATCCGAATCTCAGCGGCCTGTTCCGCCCAGTGGAGGGCCCGCGTGCCGTTGGTGGTGGTGAAGATGATGGTCTTGCCGGTGACGACCTCGGGGCCGTAACTGAACGGCGAGTTGTCGAGGTCGAACCCTTCGATCCTCACGCCGTGTCGCTCTCCCCCGAGCAGCCGCTCCCGCGCGAGCCAGCGACTGGCCGTGACACGAGCGTCCGCCACCGAAGCCGCGGCCACCACAGCCCGCGCCCCCTGAGCCAGCGCATGCACGATGACTGTCGTCGCCCGCAGCACATCAATCACGACAACCACGCCCCCCGCCAATTCAGCCGGGGCCACGGTCTCGGGCAGCGGATGGATCGTCAGTTCGGGCATGGCGTGCGGGGAGTGCGGGGGGCGATCTTGAAGTGATATAGTCACTCTGCGATGCTACCCGAACACCTGACATTGAACGAGTGCTGCGAGTCCGGTGAACCATGTCCGACCTGCTCTCCGAACTGTTTTGTGAGCTGTTGCGGCTGGTCGGCCTGACTGTCGAAGGGAAGAGCGAGCGGACTCAGGCCTTGGCGTTATTTGCCCTCTGTGGAGTGTTTAGTGGGGTCGCCGGATGCTTCACGTCCGGTCTCGCCGCGACCGTCTGGTTCGTTGTCGCGGCACTCATGATTGTGAGTTTTCTGGTGGCGTACTGGTCCACGGCATGAAGGGACAGCCGAAAACAGCCCACCATTTCAACGGTGGGAAATGCCGAGTGACTAGGCCCCCACGAGCCGATCAGGCGAGCCGGATGGCGTCAGCCTCCGGACTCTTCCGCCCCACGCCGAAGTCCGGGGGCTAACGCCGCCCGGCTCGCTTGTTACGGCGTCGGAGGCTGGCTCACCGTGCCAATCGCTCAACAGACGCCCCAGGAAGAGTTCCCCGGAGGCGTCTGTTGAGTTGTTTGGGCGAGCGGCCAGACTTCGCGTCCCCAGAGACTTCCGAAGTCTTCGGAGACTTCGGAAGTCTGGCGGGTCAGGCCCAGCGGATCGCGAGGCCTGGTCGCGAACTTCGCGATTATCGAGCGGGCAGCAACAGCGGGGCCTGCGACTGGGCAGGCACCCAGAGGACCGGCTGCACGGCGTTCTGCCGCTGTGTGCGAACCTGATTCTGTTGGGGAATCTGTTGGGCCGGTGGGGTGTATGGCACAAAACTCTGCGGCACGGACACCGGCTGAGTGTGCGGTGCCGATTGGTGAGGCTGCCACTCCTGATACTGAACGGGTTGGGTTTGCTCCAGGGGCACCTGAATTGGCTGCATCTGTACGGGCTGCATCTGCTGGAACTGCATCGGCTGAGGAGCCATCGAATACGTGGACATGCGGGCCGGTTGCTGCAGCATGGGCTGGAGCAGGCGGGCCTGGGACGGTTCGGGTGCGTTCGGCATGGGCATCGGCATCGGATTCTGCGGAGTGGCGGCAGGCGGTGCGGGCGGTGTCATCGGCGGCGACGGCGCGGTCTGCATCGGGATCATCTGCGTCTGATGACACGTCGGGCAGGTCGTGGTTTGCGGGGCCGAGGAGTACGTGGAGTACGCCGGCGACATCGCGCCCTCGTAGGCCGTCTGTCCCTGGGCACCACTGGAGCAGCCCCCGCATTCGCTGCCGAAGATCGACCCGTAATTGGTCCCACACTCTCCGCCTCCACACCCCATGTCACACGCCGTGCCGCACGACGAGCAGTGGGAGCAGCGACAGTGCGACTTTTTCCGGAACAGGCAACTGCGGTGCTGAGGAGCCTGACAGCTATCGCACTGCGGAACGCAGGGATCGTTGGCCGTCGTCCAGGCCCGATGGGCAGAACAACAGCCAGGCAGGGTCGCTCCGATCAAAGCCAGGAGGCACAAGACACGCATGAGTCCACTCCATGAAGACGCCCGCTTCCCGAAATGGGAGGAGAGCGTCTCTGTTCCAAAGATCGAACGGCGGAGGTGTCCGACTTTACCGATTCTTCCGATTCGAGCGATTTTTTCGATCGCATGGGGATCTCTCGATGGGTCGTTCTGGCAACATGGGATGCCCTGACCGACGGGAGAAACCCCTTGCTTCCCCTCTCCGTGTCCGTAGAATGAATCGCGGAGACCGTTTTCGGACTGGCCAACGCCATCCCACGATCCTCGCTCGGCGAGCGGCCCGTGCCAACTGACCCGCCAGACTTCCGAAGTCTCCGAAGTCTCCGAAGACTTCGGAAGTCTCTGGGGACGGGAAGTCTGGCCGCTCGCACTACAACCGCTAAGGTGAGTAGAACAATCACTTTGTTACGATCACTCGGGGACCGTCTTCCCAGTGGTCGATGCACGACAATGTGGATTTCCCTCACCGGCAGTCGAGCCTTCCTAATCGTCCTTCTGGGACCATCGTTCCATGACGCCCAAGAAATACCTGAGTCTCGACGAAGCTGCTCAGCAGTTGGGTCTTCGTAATGATGAACTCAACCGCCTTCGCGAAAAAGGCAGCGTCCGAGGCTTTGCCGATCGGGGCACCTGGAAGTTCAAGGTCGAAGATATCCAGGAGTTGGCCCGCAGTCGCCAGGCCGACTCGGACCCCGACCTCCCGATGTATCCCGACTCGGAGCCGCATGACTCATCGACGAGCCTGGGGAATCCCGACAGTGCGTTCGCCCTCGGCGGCGATTCCGCGATGGTGCTGGATGACAATGACGACGCCGAGGATCCGACGGTCATTCGCAAATCCCGCGACCCAATGAGCAGTTCCGACAGCGATGTCCGGCTCGTGTTCGATGAACCGATGGTGATCGGACCGACCGAATCGGGCCCGATGAAGTTCATGGATTCCGACAGCGATGTCCGGCTGGTCGGCAACCTGCTCCCCGAGCCGGACAGCGATAGTGATGTCCAGCTCGTCGGCGATCTGGACAGCGATAGCGATGTCAAACTGGTCGGTGAAGAGACGATCAGCGATGTCATGCTGTCCCGAAGTGTGAAATCGCAAAAGGGGTCCGACAGCGAGATTCGCCTGCTCCCGCCCGGCAGCGACAGCGATGTGAAGATCGTCAAAGACGAACTCGATAGCGACAGCGATGTCCAACTGGTTTCCGCGGAATCGGGCAGCGACAGCGATGTCCAGTTGCTGGGGGCGGCGGACTCTTCGATCGCTCTGGACTTTGAGACGGACGACAGCGAGTCGGCGTCGGTTCTGTCCGAGGAGAGCGGGATTGCCATGGGGGGCGACAGCGCCCTGATGCTGGCCACCGAGAGTGGTTTCACGCTGGAAGGCCCCAGCGACAGCGCCATCGCCATGACTGCCGAATCGGACGAAGGGATCACTCTCGCCCTCGACACCGACGATCACGACAGCGGCATCTCGCTCAGCATGGGCGATAGCGGCATCTCGCTGGAAAGTGTCGGCGATAGCGGGATCTCGCTGGAGGACGGAGGGAACTTCGGCGGCACCATCCCCATGATGGACATCGCCAAGGATCTCGACAACGTCCCCGAGACGAAGTTCGAAATCCCCGCCATGCGGGATGACAGCCACTTCGAATTGAAGATCGACCGCGACGAAGACAGCAGCAACGAATCGACGCAGGTGTTGAACCTGCAGGACTCCGGCGAAGCCACCCTCGACGATGCGGTCTTCGATGTCGATGGCGACGACGGCGACGACTCGAACATGAGCGGCGACGACGACGATCTCGAGGTCTCCGACGACGCCTTCGCGGATGACGACGACGATGTCGAGGACATGGAAGTCTTCGGAGCCGACGACGATGCCTTCGCCGGGGACGATGGCGGCGAGGGAGCCGCCCGTCCGCTGGCGGGCCGTGTGGGCGTGGCATACGAACACGAGTGGTCGGGGATCACCGTGGCCATGCTCGGTGTCTCGACCGTGCTGCTCAGTCTGTGCATGTTCCTGATGTTCGACCTCGTGAAAACGATGTGGGTCAGCCAGCCCGGCACCCCGGTCGCCAGTTCGTTGCTGCAAGCCCTCGGCGGGATGTTCTAGTGATGCGGTAGCCACGTTCGCCAGAACGTGGGCTTCTGGAAACCAACGCCCGAATATATGAGTGCCGCAGGCGCGGGGTGGCGAGGTGGCCCAGACAACACTTTGGATGTCTGGGTGAAGCAGGAACACGAGGGATTGAAAAGTGAGCGTGCCCCTGTAGCCTCTTGTTGTTGCACAACCCAGACACTCAAAGCAGTGTCTGGGCCACCCCGCC
>JAYTFV010000616.1:0-5730 GCA_043734065.1 Planctomycetota bacterium | reverse complement strand
ACACCTTCAACGGTTTGGCGGCTTGAACCGCATTCGCTGTCGCGAGGACGAGGACGCAGGCAAAGGCGATGCAGGGCTGCATGTGATTCCGTTCCTTGTGGCAGTGATCGTGGAGTGGCAGTTATCATTGATCCCACTCTCTTCATTTTAGCCTCAGGGAACATCCACCTCTTGGCCCAGAATCGCATCGAACCGTGAATCCGCGCACAACACATCACGAATCTGCCACGCCTCTGCACGTGTCACAGGTGGAAGTCTCATTGCTGGAGCGGCTCTTCGACCGTTCGCCGGACGTGGCCTTCTTCGTCAAGGACGCTGCGGGACGATACGTGGCCGTGAACGAGTCGCTGGTGGCGCGGCACGGATTGAAGAGCAAGTCGCAGGTGATCGGCAAATGCCCGCGTGACATTTGCCCCGGCGACTTGGGGCGGATTCCCACTGAACAGGACGAGAAGGTTCTACGCACTGGACGTCCACTGATTGACCACCTCGAATTGCAATGGCATCGCCCCAACGACCCGGTCTGGTGCCTGACGACGAAGCTGCCGATTCTGGATTCAGGGGGGACTGTCGTTGGCCTGATCGGATTTTCTCGCGATATCCGCGCCCCGGTCGAGCCACACGAAATTCCCACAGGCTTCGCCAGTGCCCTCGAAGAATTTGAGCACACCCTCTCGTCAGAGGTGACTCCCGCCTGGCTCGCGCGCCGCTCCAAAGTCTCACCGCAACGAATGGCTCGCCTCACCAAACGGCTCTACGATCTGACGCCGAGCCAGTTCATCACCAAGTCGCGAATTGCAGCCGCGTCGCGCATGCTTCGCGATACCGATCAATCCGTGGCCGAGATCGCCCACGCCTGCGGCTTCTGCGACCACAGCGCCTTCACCCGTGCCTTTCGGTTCGCCGCTGGGATGACCCCTTCTGAGTTTCGCGCGAAAACGTAAGTGTTGAGCGCGGTTGAAAATGGTGACGCGGGGTACTGGGATTGGTTCGGGGGACACCATCTCAGGATTGCTGCCCCATGGGCCAGAAAACAGCGTCCACTTCAATCTCCAGCCGGATCCCGGTGGGCATCGATCGCGCGGACCAAGTCAACGCCCTGACCGATGGCGGCGCGGGGTTCGAGGACCGCATTACGGAGGCCCTGGCCGGGATCGTCAAACACGTGAACTTCATTCTCGATTTCTGGCACGCCGCCGAACACCTGCAAGAGTTCGCGAAGGTCTTCATCCGCGAAGAGACCACTCGCGCGGAGCAGGTCAAAACGTGGTGCCACATGCTGAAACATGAAGGCGGACAGGCGATGCTCAGAGAGCTGGAGTCGCTCGACCTGACCACCGCGACGCCCGTGGTGATCGAAGCCCATCGCCAACTGACCGGCGATGTGCGCAACAATGTGTACCGCATGGACGACCCGACCTCCGTGAAGAATGGCTGGCAAATCGGCTCGGGGCGAGTGGAGTCCGCCTGCAACAGCGTCGTCGGCTGCCGCCTGAATGGCCCCGGCATGCGTTGGCGCGAACCCGGCACGAACGCCCTGAGCCACTTGCGAGCCCTCCTGAAAAGCGAACCCTCCGCCTGGCACCACTTCTGGTCCCGCGAGCAATTGCCACCCCCAACGCCCGCCAAACAGGCCACATGCCTACTTTCGTGAGGCACACACGTCGGTTCAGGGTGTTGGAGTACAGCCTTCAGGCTGCCTCGAGCGTCGCTCGACACTCGCCCAGAGGCAGCCTGAAGGCTGAACTCCAACAGACGCACTGGACAGACTTTCAAACCTGCTTGGACATTCTTTCCGCCAGCCGCCGCAGTGCCGGGCTGATGTCGTCCGGCTTGAGGTGGACATTGAGCAGGCTGAACCCGTCGGTCTTCGCCAAGCCCGCCTGCACGCACTGGTGTAGCTCTCCGACTGTATGGACCTCGAACCCCTGTCCGGCCCCCAGCAGGTCTGGCAAGCGGTGGTAGTCCCAGTTCAAAATGTCATTGAACGGCCCCTCCAGCAGGAACCGCTCGGTCGTGTAGCCATGATTATTCATCACGATCACCAGCGGGTTAAACCCCATTCGCACCGAGGTCGACAGCTCCAGGCACGTCATCTGGAACGCCCCGTCTCCGACCAGCACGATCGGGCGCAGCTTCTGGTTGGCCGCCTGGACCCCCACGCTGGCGGGGATCGCGAACCCCATCGAGGCGTAGTAGGCCGGGCTGATGAACTCGGTCTGCTTGTGGATCGTCAGCTCGCTCGATGAGAACAGCGCATCGCCGACATCCGCGATGACGACCATATTATCGTCCAGGATCGCGTCGATGTGTTCGAACAGCGAGGCGTTCGTCACCAACTCGCTCGGGGAGCGCTTCGCGGTCGGGGCCGCCTCGCGCTTCGGCAGCGGCGTCTTCGGCTTCGGTTTGAGCGCCAACTGGGTCAGCCCCTGCACGAAGTCGGGGAACAGCACATCCTGGAAGTGGTGGTGCCCGATCCGCAGCTTCTCGCTCGTCGCCGAAATGCAGCGGCCCGGTTCGAGGTGAGCTGTAAAAATGCCGAGGTTGATGTCGGTCATGAACGCCCCGAGCAGGACCACGCAGTCGGAGGTCTCGACGTACTCGGTGATGGCCTGACGGCCCATCGCTCCCTCGTAGATCCCGAGATAGAGCGGATGCTTTTCGCTGACGACCGACTTGCCCAGCAGGGTCGCGCACATCGGGATGTTGAACTTCTCGGCCAGCTCGATCACCAGCTTTTGCAGGCCGAACCGATGGACCTCGATCCCCGCGATCAGGACCGGCTTCTGGGCCGCTTGCAGCCGCTCGAAGGCTGCCGCGAGTGCTGCTTGGAGGGCATCGGGATCGCTGGCTTGCATCGAGACTGCGGCGACATGCGGGTAGAGCGGGCGGGCGTCGACGCGGTCGCGCGGGAGTTCCATGTACACGGGTCGTTTGAACCGCACCGCCGCTGCGAGGCAGCGATCGATCTCGCGAAACGCCGTCAGCGGATCATCCAGCGAGGCACTGGCCACGGTGATCTTCTCGAACACCTCGCGCTGGGTGTTGAAGTCGCGGACCTTGTGGTGCAGCAGCGGGTCGTTGCGGCGTTCCTCCATCCCCGGTGCCCCGCTGATGACCACCACCGGCGACTTCTCGGCAAACGCCCCGGCGATCGAGTTGCACAAACTCAACCCCCCGACGCAATAGGTCACACACACCGCCCCCAGCCCGTTGATCCGGGCATATCCATCGGCTGCGTACCCGGCGTTGTCCTCGCGCGTGGCCCCGATGACCCGCAGCGGACTCTTCTGCAACTGGTCGTAAAAGGTGAGAACGAAGTCACCCGGAATCCCGAACACATCGCGGACGCCATAATCCTGCAACCGCTGGATCAGGTAACTCCCGATCGTGTGCCCGGCTTGTGGCCCGGGGAGTGTCGGCGACTTCTCCGAAGTCGCTGTGCTAGTTTTCGACTTCTCCGAAGTCGCCGCCCGACTCGCGGGCTTCCCATTCGTCGTCGGCTTCGCGGCCTGTGCTGTCTTGACCGTTTTGCTGGCCATGCTGGGTTCCTCCCGCCGTCGGTTCCGGACCGGTGTCGGGAGATTATACGCGGAATCGCGTCGGTGAGACGAGACCATTGTGGTACGACGCTCCGCGTCGTCACTCACGACGCGGAGCGTCGTGCCACAATGGCGGGGCGGCCCAGCCGAAAGGGGTTCTTGGATCGAGAGATTGATCCCGACGAACCTCCTGTGCCAAGACACACCGGTAGGCTCCAAAGCGAGCCAACCGGTGCCACCCCGCGAGTATGGAGAGGAATGTCATTCTACGGTTCCTGACACCTTTGTTGCTCCTCCCTTTGTTTCCTCTGACACCTTTGTTTCCTCCCCGCTGACAGTGCCACCAAGCCGTTCATGAAGAGCAGAACTAGAACGATCAAGCGATTCGATAAACTGATCCAATCGAAACCGCAGTGATTCTGATTGAGCCAAGTACAGATCGATCCAATATTCGCCATTGTCTCGATATATCTCACCCCATTGCCCACCATTTCTGACAAATAGTTGGACGACAAGCTCATCCCGCTCCGGTGGACTGGCGAGCATCGCTTCGATTGATGATTCGACCATTTGACAATCCGCTTTCAAAACAGGTTTTCGCCGAAATGGGAGAATTCCCAGTCCGAACCATTCCACTTGTACACCACTCCAGTTCCATTTGGTCTGTGAATCTGGAGAATTTGTTCGCCGGGTGCCACTGGCGTGGGCTTTGACACGCCAGTGCCTTGATCACGCGACACAAGCACTGGCGGTCCAAAGCGACCGCCAGTGGCACCCGAAATCACCCCTCATTCGGAGGTCGGTTCGCCGTCGACAGTGCCACCCCGCCGTCTGGGTTGTGGAACAACAAGAGGTTACGGAGAGCACGCTCACCTTTCAATCCCTCTTGTGCCTGCGTCACCCAGACATCCAAAGCGATGTCTGGGCCACCCCGCCTGGGCCACCCCGCCATCGCGAAGGCCCCGCAAACGGTCCGTACCCTCCCCGAATTTCACGGGGAAACTCCAGCTGACTGGTCGAAAATGACCAGTTGACAGACGCCCTCTCGGGTCTCACCGTTCTCATCACCTACACTGGCCAGTGAACAACCAGTCAGTCTTTGGCCTCACGGAGTGTGTGCAGAGTTTTCACACCTCGCGCTAATCCGCAATTGCTTCGATATACCCACCGATCTCTTGGGCCTTGGTGATTACGAGATCCATTCTCGCAAGTAAGTCTGACATACGCTCAGCATCATGCTCTTGTGGACACAGAAGAATTCGGACCCGAGCGAGTTCCACCCGCAAATGTTCAAGTTCGCTATTCTCATACACCGTATCGTCCCAGTACTCCTTCATGCGGGACAATAGCTTCAGTCCAGAGTCCTGAGCTTTCGTCATGATGTATTCGTGTGCCTGCAATGGAATTGCGGCAACTGAATCATTCCAATCGGGATCGTGTGGGTCAATGGCAGTCAATTCGAGTGGCATTAGTTGTATGCTCCTGGAGTGTTCCAATCATACGGTGTGCCTGGATGTGCCGTAATTACTGTGCCATCAGGTTTCGTGATAACCGTCATGGTACTGGTCCGTGCACCGTTTGACGTGCCTTCCACACTACCGGACTCAAAGACGGTCACCGAATTGCCGTTCGACGCAGCAGCTTTCGCAGGGAAAGCATTCGACTCATTGATGACGGTGTCGATATCAGCATCAGAGTCAAAGTTGCTCTTGTTCTTGTATTTTTGCGCCCGATTAGGACCGTGCCGCTGTTTTGCATGGCCAGTCCCCGTGGCGGGCGGTCTTGTTGTCGTCTTTGGAGCAACTTCAGGCGTCGGCTCCCCAGGGGCAGGCGCCCTACGGGGGACAACAGGAACCGGATCAACATTAACGGGAACGGCATTGGGATCAACCGGAGGGGAGGATTGAAAAGGGGTCAGGTCTCATTGATTGGCGATTCCGAGGAAACAAAGAGACCTGACCCCTCTTCCTCTGCCCTCATTGATTGGCGATTCCGAGGAAACAAAGAGACCTGACCCCTTTTCCTCTGCCTCTGACCCCTTTTCCTCTGCCTCCCCTTGTCAGGACAAGGTCGGCCACCCAAAAAGATCCCCCTTTCCAAACTAATAACAGCGGAGCTCAATACACAGCCTGGCTGTCCCTCTGTGAACGCTTCGACTTGGCGGTTACCCGACAACCCGCATCACTCG
>JAYTFV010000615.1:0-4042 GCA_043734065.1 Planctomycetota bacterium | reverse complement strand
AGGGAGCCGAGATGATTCCATCCCAGAGGGATGGCAGAGATCGCCCGGCATTGACAGACGAGAGTATCTATACCGAGAGTCACACCTCTGGCATCCCTCGGGGATGCGACAGCGGACGGAGGCTGTGTTCCGGTGGTGTCGCTGCGCTCCACCACCGGCTAATCTCTGACATCCCTGCCGGGATGGGAGACCACTCGCCAGGGGCATACTTACTCAGTGTCACCATCGAACAAGCCTCGTCCCCTTGGTGAATTACTGCTCACACTTTTCTAAACACTCACCACTCACCACGAAGCACTTCCCACCTCCCCATGCTCTGGACTCTTGAAAACGTGACACTCGCCGGTCGTGGTCGCCCACGGCTCGACGAGGTCTCCGTGGAAATTCCCGAGGGGCGTATCGCCATCGTCGGGGCCAGCGGGTCGGGGAAGACCTCGCTGTTGAATCTGCTGGTCGGGTATGAGACACCGAGTGAAGGATCGTTGAGGGTTGAGGGTTTAGCGTTGAGCGACAGAAACGCAACGGCGTCTGTTTCTGCGATCGCTCAACCCTCAACCCTCAACCCTCAACGATCCCTCTTCCTCTTCTGGTCCCCGCCCGATTACGGCCTCTGGCCACACCTGACGGTTCGCGAGCATCTGACAGCTGTCTCGCGCGATCCTCTGTCGGGACGTGTCGCTCGGCTGCTCGATGGATTCCGGCTGGAGTCGTTGTCATCGGCCTTACCGGCGAGCCTCTCACAGGGCGAATGCTCGCGGCTCGCGGTGGCTCGAGCAGTGGCTGCCGCGCCGCGCTGTCTGGTCCTGGACGAGCCGCTGGAGCATGTTGACTCCGCGCTACGCGACCAGTGCTGGCGCGTGCTGCGCGAGGAGGTGGCAGCCAGCGGGGCGAGCCTGGTGTTCTCGACGCATGCTCCGGACCGCGTGTTGTCGGAGGCCGAGTGGTGCCTGTGTCTGGATGAAGGCGAATTGGTCTGGGCGGGGCCGGTGGAGGAGTTGTACTCGCGGCCTGCCAGTCCGGCGATCGCGAGGTTCCTCGGACCGTGCAACTGGTTGCCGAGCCTCGTCCTCCCGACCGGTACGCCCCAGACGGACGGGCCAAAGGGGCCCGTCCTACAGGGGGTTCGGCCCGAGCGGTTACAGATCGTCGACGATGACACCGGTTCGTACCGCGTCGAGTCCGAGCGATTCAGCGGGCACCTCGCCGAAGTCGAACTGACCCAACTCGCCACCGGCACCACGCAGCGGGTCTATCACCGGCCCCCGCGCCCGGCGCTCGTTACCGGGCAGCGGGTTTCGTTTCGAATTCTGGCACTGGTCTGCGCGGTCGCCCTCTGTCTATGGCAGAGCGGGTGTGATCGCGGATCGGCGGCGGAGTTGCCGGTGGTATCGTCGACGATCATTCACATCCCTGTCGACGGCAAGCGCATGCCCGCCCCCCGCGCCCTCACCGTCTCGAAGGACCGCGAGCTGTACGTCCTCGATGACTCGGGCCGCATCTTGGTCTACGATGTCGACAACAAACTGATCCGCCAGTGGGGCATGCCCGAGTCGAGCGTCGGCAAACCAGAGGCAATCCGCGTCCTGCAGGACGGGCGGGTCGCCATCGCGGACACGCACTATCACCGCATCGTGTTCTTCTCGCAGCAGGGCGAACTGCTCAGTATGTTCGGCAGTCCGGGCGAAAAACCCGGCGAGTTCACCTACCCCGTCGACCTCATGCAAGACCCCAGCGGGTTCCTGTACGTCGCCGAGTATGGCGGCAGCGACCGCATCCAGAAGTTCACCCCCGACGGCAAATTCGTGCTGGAGTTCGGCGGACTCGGCACTGAGGTCGGCAAATTCCAACGACCCAGCGGGATGGTCTGGCTCGATTCCAAAATCTACGTCGCCGACGCCATCAACAGCCGCGTCCAGGTCTTCTCCGACCAGGGCCAGCCGCTGGAGGTTCTCGACTGGGCAGACCAGGGCGGACTCTACTATCCTTACGACATCGCTCTCAGCCCGCACGGCCAGTTCTTCTTCGTCGAGTATGGGGCATGCCGCGTGAGCGTCGCTGACCCGCACGGAAAGCTGGTGGCGCAGTTCGGGCATGAGGGGCGCGGACATCATGAGCTGTGGACGCCGTGGGCGCTGGCGGTGTCGGAGGACAACCGCCTGTTCATCGCGGACACCGGGAACCGCCGGATCGTGCAGTTGACGTTGCCAGGAGGACGGCTGTGAACGAACTGACTCGCGTGATGAAGAGTCTGTTCCCCGCCCCGCGCACCCCGCTGAGGTGGGTAAACGGCATCGGCATCACGTTGACGGTCGTGGCTTATCTGCTGGGGATGTGGCTGTTGCAGCGGAACCATGTGATGCAGTTTTTGCGTCCGTGGGCGTTCGCGTTGACTCCGCTGGCGGTGTGGGTCTGGTGGATGCACCGCAACGGGTATCACGGGCTGGCGCGGGGGCGGGCGAACGCGGCGTTGGTCGTGCGGATGCTGCTGCTGGGGCTGTTTGTGGCCCTGCTCGCGGAGCCGCGCTCGGTGCGATCAACGGATCGCCTGTCGGTGGTGTTCGCCCTCGATAGTTCCGATTCGATCGGGCGAGACGCTTCCGAGAAGGGGGCCGAGTACATCGCCAAGGTCGTCAGCCAGAAGCCCGAGGAGGACGAAGCCGGCCTCGTGACCTTTGCCGCCAACGCCGCCGTCGAGTTGCCGCCGCGCGAGTCGTTCCCGCTGGAAGGCGGGAGCATCATCCTCAACTCCCGCATCAGCCCCGATGCCACCAACATCGAGCAGAGTCTGTCGCTCGCCGCTGCCATGCTGCCCGAGGACACGCGCGGCCGGATCGTCCTGATCAGTGACGGAGCCGAGACGACAGGCAACCTCAAGCCGGTCCTCGACAACCTCAAGAGCCGGGGCATCTCCGTCGATGTGAAGCCGATCACCTACAGCTATGACAAGGAGGTATGGATCGAGCGCCTCGAACTGCCGCAGCGGATTCAACTGAACGAGCGGTACGATGCCTCGGTCGTGGTCTCTTCACTTCAGGCGGGGAAGGGGCAACTCAAGCTCACCGAGAACGGTCAGTTGATCGCCGATGTGCCGATCGAGTACAAGCCGGGCAAGAACCGCTACGACCTGCCGATGGAACTCAAGACGCCCGGCTACCTGGAGTACCAGGCCACGATCGAGCCGGAAGCGGGGCAGGATCATCTGACCCAGAACAACCGCGCGGACGGGTATCTGTACATCGAGGGCAAGGGCAAGGTGTTGCTCGTCACTGATCCTTCGGGGACGGAGGACGAGTGGAAGGCGCTGCGGCAATCGCTGGCCCGGGCGGAGCGCGAGGTCGAGGTCATGCCCGCGCTCAACGTGCCGCGCGATGCGCTGTCGCTGCTGCCGTATGACTGCATCATCCTGTGCAACGTCGAACGCTTCTCGCTCGACGAAGCGCAGATGCAGGCCATGCACGACGCCGTCTTCAACGAGGGAACCGGCTTCCTGATGATCGGCGGAGCCCGCAGCTTCGGCCCCGGTGGCTACCACAAGACGGTGATTGAAGACGCCCTGCCGGTCAGCATGGACATCACGAATAAGAAGGTGCTTCCCAAGGGGGCGCTGTGCATCATCCTACACACGTGCGAATTCCCCGAGGGGAATACCTGGGCCAAGCGCATCACGAAGGAGGCCATCAAGGTTCTCAGCGCTCGCGATGAGATTGGCGTCATCGATTACGAAGGGGGCGAGCAGTGGGTCGTGAAGCTGGGCGATGTCGGCGACTATGAGGCGATCGCCACGAAGATCAACGCCGCCAATCCGGGGGACATGCCGGCCTTTGCCCCGACGATGGAACTGGGGTTCAAGGCTCTCAAGGACAGCGACGCGGCCTCGAAGCATATGATCATCATCTCGGACGGTGATCCGGCACCACCGCCGGGACCACTCTTGAAATCGTTCTCGACCGAGGGGATCACCGTCTCCACCGTGTCGATCTTCCCTCACGGAGGCCAGGAGGTCGCCGTCATGCGGTCGATTGCCGACCTGACCGGCGGGCGG
>JAYTFV010000614.1:0-7118 GCA_043734065.1 Planctomycetota bacterium | reverse complement strand
GGCAGGATTGCCCATCCGACGTCTTGCTTGGCAAAGAACGCGCGCATGCTCAGCTTCGGAGACTTCGCGTCGCGGCTGATTGGCGGCGCGACGCGACTCAATGCAAACAGCCCGGGAGACTCCCGGGCTGCTTGTGTTTATCGAAGCCGCGATGGAACCCGGCGAAGCCGGACTACATCCCAAAACTGCTGCCGCAGCCGCAGGACTTGGTGACGTTGGGGTTCTCGAAGGTGAAGCCGCGTTTGTCGATGCCGTTGTGGAAGTCGACCGTGGTGCCGTCGAGGTACAGGTCGCTCTTCTTGTCGACGGCGACTTGCACGCCGTGTTGTTCGACGACGAAGTCCTTCGCGACATCGGCCTTGTCATCGAAGCCGAGCTTGTATTGGAAGCCGCTGCAACCGCCGCCGGAGACGCCGATCCGCAGCACCATGCCATCGGGCATCTTCTGCTCGTCCATGACCCGCTTGATTTCCTTGGCTGCGTTTTCGGTGACTTTGACCATGGTTCCTGTTTCTCCTGCGTCTGGAAAGGACGAGTCGAAGTGTTCGAAGTTCGGGGCGTGTCCCCACATACGGAGATTATATCGGTCTGTGGGAATGTGCAATAGAGGCGAAGTCTGGGTTTTGGATGGAGGAGGGGTTGGGATTAGAATCCGAACTCATGCGAGAGACGGGTGTTGCGGCGAATGGGGACGTGCGGGGAAACTCGACGGCGGAGTTTGTCGACACGTCTGGGGGCCGCGTGAGCCGGGGGCGAGCGCTCCGCTTCGAAGACTTCGCGTCGCGGCTAAACGGTGGGAGCCGTACGCGAGTTGAGTTGGTGCCATGACTGTTCCAACTCGGCCACCCGCTCGACGGTCTGCTCGGCTTCGTTGTATCGGACTGAGGAGTATGCGGTGTACCACTCGGCGGCGGGGCGCAGTGGGGCTCCGTCGGGGGAGGCGAGGATCCGGTCTCGAAACCGCAGGAGAGTCTCATGGGGCAGGCGTTCGAAGCCGCGCTGGGCGAGACCCAATTCCACCTCTTTCAGCCACTGCTGAAACGGGAAGACTCGAGTCGAAGTCGAGGCGGTTCGTTGGGCTCGCTGGCGTTGATACCGGCGACTGAGTCCCCACCACGTGGCCGCCAACACGATCACCAAGAGGCCGCGAGCGATGTTGGATTGCAAGACCAGCGAGATCGCCTCCCAGGTGCCATGAGTGGCGACCCATTCCCAGAATTCCACGGATCGGATTCGCCAGGACTCGTCAAATTCGTTCTTCCAGGTGGCGGTGCGGCGCTCCGGCAGACCCACCGAGGGAGTGGCCTCGACCGTGACCCACCGGCCCAGCCCCGTATCGTACGCCTCGACCCAGGCATGGGCGTCCTTGCGGCGCGCGATCCACGAGCCGTCGGCATGACGCTCCGACGGGACATACCCGGTCACATAGCGGGTCGGTATGCCGACAGCCCGCAGCAGGATGGCAGCCCCCATGGCGAAGTATTCACAGTGAGCTGCGGGTCGAGGCTCATGCAGGAGAAAGTAGTTGAGGCGATCTTGGTGACCGGGAGGTTCAAATCCGATCTGATACAGGTAATTTTCGTGAAAGAAGGATTCCACCGCCCGGATCTTGTCGGAATCGGTGGACTTCCCGGCGCAGAGGGCCTCCGCCATACTCAGGATGCGAGGGTCCAGGTTTTTGGGCAAGCTGCGGACATTCGCCTTCAGCGGGGGGGCCTCGACTTTCCCGGGTTCCCGGGGGGTGTAGATCGTCAAACGGTCGGGCAGACGGACATCGAGTAATCTCAGATTTCCCAGAGAGTCGATTCGCAACTGACTCACGGGGATGTTCATTTCTGCGGTGTCGAGTTCAGCCAGCGGGATCGCGTCTTCCTTGGACAGGTAGGTGATGGACGCGCTGTTCCACTGCCGAGCGACGGAGGGGATCAGTGGAAACAGGGGAACATCGGGGGGCAGTCCACGATCCTCAGGGGCCACCCGGGGGAACAGATCCCCCGGACTTTCCTGCGTGGTCCAGGCCGCATTGGCTCGGTAGGCATCCAGGATGAACCCCCGGAGATAGAGCGGTTCCGAGCCCGTCTGAGTGACTCGCAGGATCGGTTTCTCCGGCTCGAACATTTTTCCGTTGGAGACTTGTGCGAGAGCCGAGTGGGGCGGATGGCGGTGGCCGTGTGGCTTGTCATCGAAGGCTTTCGTGATTTTCAGGAGCAGCATCTCCAGATCGCGTTCATGCTGGTGCCACGCCTGGGCGGCATAGATCGTCGGCACGCCCGCCAGAATCAGGGTCGCGACCATGATCGCCCGCCGGAGTCGGCGACGCTGGTCGACCTTGATCCAGTCTCGACTCGCATGGGCGAACCACCCCAGACCTCCCACGAACAGGATGATCAGCACCAGCATTGTTGTCGGTGAAACATGGAGCAGCCTGACATCCCCCGCACACAGAATGACTAGGCATCCCAGGGTCGTGAAGGCGACGGGGATCCGCTTCAGCGACGCCGATTCATGCAGGATCAAGATCTGCATCGCCACCAGCCAACAGCCGATCTCGTGGGCCAGTTTGGAATTCGCAAAGTCAGCCACATCCTGGATATTCGCAGGGGCGAACGAGAACTTGATCGCAAACAGAGCCGCCAGGAACACGGAATTGATGGACAGCGGCATGGTCATGGACCAGCCTTGGCGAATCGTCCACCCACGGCTCGCCGCCCAGAGAAACAGCCCCCCTGTGACCAGCCAACTGCGGGAGGGCCAGGCCAGCATCAGGCACTCGATCGCGATCAAAAAGATCGCGGCCCGCAGTGCCCGACGGGGAAAGGCCATGGCGACGAGATTCGGTTCGTTCATAATGATCTCACCTCCCCGGCCAGGATCGCCCGGGGGGCAATCGTCTGAAACTGTTCGTTGTCCACCGGGGCTTCGAGCGTGGGTGGCTTCTCGCGCACGAGCAGCACCCGCACTCCACGTCCCGATTCCCGCATCCGCTCGACGCAGCTCCGCCGCCGCTCATCCCAGTCCAGAACCACGAACACGACCGAGGAGATCGACTCCATCACCTCCGTCAACGCATCGGGCACCACCCGCAGGGGGTCTTTCATCGAGCCTTCGACGGACGCCAGAATCTCAAGCACGCTGTCGAATCTCGCCCCGGTTTGCGGAGTGCGAAACAGATAGATCTCCGGACCCGCCACGAACAGATCGATCACGATGTCTCGCGTGTGGATCGACTCCGCGATGGCCGCGGTCAGCGACACCGCAGCTTCCAACTGGGTGTGTCGATTCTCGGCCTGGCCCTGTCGAAAGGGAAGCTGCCAGGTGTCGGGTTGCCAGGTATCCAGCATCAGGGCGCAGCGGAAGCTGTATTCGTCCTGGTATTCGCGGACGACGGGCCGGCCGAGTCGCGCCCAGGCCCGAAAGTCGAGCCGGACAGCGGCCTCGCCGAGGACGTACTCGCGGTTGCCCACATACTCCGGCGAGTCTCCCTTGGCCCCCAGCAACGGAGCGGGATGTGTTGGTCTTCCCCGAGTTCCGGTCGGAACATGGCAGTAATCGAGAGACTCATAGGAGGGAATCACCGTGAGCGCGGGGAGCGGGATTTCGCATCCGCCGAACCGCATCAGGTTGAACGGAAAGGTGCTGTGAACCTGGACCGACACCAGCGGGAATCGCCCCCTCCGGGACGGGAACAGTTCAAAGGGAATCTCGGCCTCCCCGCCGGTACGCAGGCTGGCCACCACTCGATCGGCGTCCCGATGTTGGAGCGATTGATTCATCTCGAAGAACCCGACCATCAAATCAAACGCGGTGAAGAAGCCTCGATTCTCCAACGAGACCAGCCCCGTCAGCGGCACGCCGACCGTGGCCCGCTCGGGGAGTTGGCAGCGGACATCGAGCCGGGGCCGAAGCAGCATGCCCACACCCTCCACCACAGCGGGGAAAAAAAACAGAGCGCAAAACATCTGGTAGATCGGAATCTCGACCGTAATCGAACCGAGCGCCGCGAAGAACGACAGAAATATAAAAATCCGGCCATAGGGCGTGAGTTTGAATCGCGCCAGATAGCGAATGTAACGCAGCAGGAGGAATCCCCGACGAGGCATGAGTGGAGTGTAGGGGAGGGAGCGATCAGCTGTCAGCCATCAGCGGTCAGCCAGAGAAGAAGTGGTCAGTGGTCAGTTGTCAGTTGTCAGGGGGGAGCGATTAGCCGTCAGCCAGAGGCAAGCCTCCTCTGTCGATCAACCATCAACCATCAACCATCAACCATCAACCATCAACCCTCCCTCTTCCTCCCCGGCCGGCTCTGCGGCAGCGCATCGGTCGGATCCTCCGGCCACGAGTGCTTCGGGTACTTGCGTTGTAGTTCCTTCCGCACCGTCGAGTATGTGTTCTGCCAGAAGCTCTCCAAATCGTCGGTCACTTGTTGCGGACGCATGTTCGGCGAGAGCAGGTGCAGCAGCACTCGCACCCGTCCGCCCGCCACGCGCGGAGTCGCTTTCATGCCGAACACCTCTTGAATCCGCACCGCGAGTACCGGCGGGCGGCCCTCCTCATAGGTCAGTCGAATGAAGCTCCCGCTCGGCACCTTCAGCTTCTCGGGCACCTCCTGCTCGATCAGCTGGAGTTGCGAGTAGTCGTATCTCCGTTTGAGTTCATCGAGCCACGTCGCCTGCTTGAGCTGGCCGAACGACCGGCAGCGCGAACAGAGTTCGCGCAAAGTGGCATGCAGAGCTGCCTCATCCAGCGGCGGAATCCCGGCATCCGGCAGCCACTGGCTCAGGCACCGCACCCGCCTCACAAACCCCGCCACCTCGGGGTTGTCGCTCGGGAACACTTTGTCCCAGGCTCGCACCGCGGCCTCGTACAACACTTCGGCGGGTCGTTCGTTGTCCGGCAGCGGGCAGGGCGTCTCGGCCAGCACGAGATCCTCCCAATAGGTCCGCCGCCGCGCGACCGCTTGGCATTGCGTCGGGTGAAAGAACACCTCGTCCACCTGTCGCAGCAGCGATTCCGGCAGCCACTCGCGCTCCACAGCGGAGGCTTGCCGCACGAGGGCATCGGTCGTCCCGGCGTCGACATCAATGCACAAGAACAGCTCCGAGTTCGTGACCGCCGACTGCGGAGCGAGCCGCACCCCCTTGCCGCCGACCATGATCCCTCGGTCGGAACCCTTGTCGCGGCGCTTCGCCAGTCGATCCGGAAAGGCCACGAGCAGTGCCCGCGACAGGGCCTCCTCGCGATCGTGGGCTCCCTGCGTTGGTCTTCCCAGATCATCGAGCAACTCGCGTCGCAACTGATCTGCTGTCCGCCGAATGAACTGCGCGGCCCCGACGTTGATCGACCCGAACAAGAAGTCCCGCTGCCCGCGCGCGTGGAATTCCTGCAAGGCTTGTACCCGGTCGAATACGTCCGACCGCGAGCGATGCACAGCGGTCGACTTCGCCGGGCCACGGATCGTCCCCGCTTGTGGTTGGAAGAACGGGCTGCGTTCGGAGAGCAGGGCGGCGAGCAGAACGACTTCGTCGACGACCCCTTCGGCATGTCCCTCAACTAACAGCCGGGCCAGTCGCGGATGCATGGGCAGGCCCGACATCGCCCGCCCGATCGGGGTCACGTTCCGCTGCGAGTCGATCGCTCCGAGCCTCGTGAGCAGGGCCAACGCTTGCTCGACCGCAGCCTCGCGCGGGGCCTCGAACCACGGGAACGCGAGGACATCCGGCTCGCCCCAGTTCAGCAACTCCAGCACCGGCCCAGCCAGGTCCACTCGCCGAATCTCCGGTTCATCGACATCGGGCCGAGTGCGATGCGTCGACTCTTCCCACAGCCGCAAACAGACACCGGGCCGTGTGCGTCCCGCGCGCCCGGCTCGCTGATCGGCCGAGGCTTTCGAGATCGGCGACAGGTCGAGATGGTCCAACCCCACATCGGGGTCGAACCGCATCACCTTGGCCAGCCCGGTGTCCACGACCCCGGTGATGCCATCGATCGTGATTGAGGTCTCCGCCACGTTCGTCGCCAGGACCACCTTCCGCTGCCGGCACGGGGCGAGCACGCGGTCCTGCTCCTCGGCTGGCAAGTCCCCGAAGAGGGTCATCACCGCCAGGTCATGCCGCTGGGCCAGTGACTCCAACTCGCGCGAGGTCCGGTGAATCTCCGGCACACCCGGCAGGAACACAAGTAAATCGCCGGGAGTCTTGGCCAGGAGTTGCTCGATCCCCGCTACAGCCAGTTCCTGAATCGGCTGTCGGTCGCGGAACTTCAGGTACTGAATCTCGACCGGGAAGAGTCGGCCCAGGCTCTCGACCACCGGGCAGTCGCCCAGGAACCGGGCGATCGGCTGGCAGTCGAACGTGGCCGACATGACGACGATTTTGAGGTCGGGCCGTACCGTCTGCTGCACGCGCCGCACCATGCCCAGGGCGAGGTCGCAGTTGAGGTTCCGTTCGTGGAACTCGTCGAACACGACGACCCCGATCCCATCGAGAAAGGGATCAGACTGGAGCCGACGCAGCAGAATCCCATCGGTGACGACGAACAGTTTTGTGGCAGCCGAGACCTGCTCATCGAACCGCACGCGATACCCGACCTCGCCGCCCAGCGGGACTCCGCGCTCGAAGGCGATCCGCCGCGCACTGGCCCGCGCCGCCAACCGCCTCGGCTCGAGCATCACCACCGAACCGCCCCCCGCCAGCCCCGCATCGAGGATCGCCGGAGGCACGCGCGTCGTCTTCCCCGCCCCCGTCGGAGCCTTCAAGACCACCGACACGTGCGTTCGCAGTGCCGCCAACAACTCAAGCAGCACATCATCAATCGGCAACGGAGCCAGCATGCCGGGAACAGTAGAACAGAGCTGCAAGACTGTCGAGCGACCGTCGCCCCGTAGGCGATGTCGCTCCGCGACTCGCATTCTCTGCGTACCACCACTGCGAGAATACTCACGAGTGGGCTTTCGTGATTTTGTGATACGGAGACAAACATGCTAAGGACATGGTCCAAAACAAGTTCCCGAAATTCACCGCAGCGGGCGCGAGGGTTCGCAGAGGGGAATTCCCGGAGATCTCTCGGACCTCTGCGATCCTCCGCGCCCTCGGCGGTGAATCCTCTTCATGACTTTCGGGATG
>JAYTFV010000613.1:0-13063 GCA_043734065.1 Planctomycetota bacterium | reverse complement strand
AGGGCGGCTCGACGGATGCGGCTTTCTGGCTGACCGCTGATCGCTGATGGCTGATCGCTTCATATTGGTTGCGGCTACGCCGCGCTGGGTATTTCGTGTATTTCGTGTGTTTCGTGGTCTACTCCTGAATTATCTGGGTTAGCCACGTTCGCCAGAACGTGGGCGACTTGCTGCTCGTGTGTGCGTCTCAATCGTCGGTGGAACGTGAGGTCGCCAGGACTTTGACCCCAACGGGGTCTCGTCTCGTAGCCCAGGGTCGGCCGCGCAGCGGAAGACCCTGGGTTGACGGGGCCAGTTACCAATCAACCCCAACGGGGTTGCGTCCAGCCGTGGGATGCAACCCCGTTGGGGTTGAAATTGGCGACACCGGTTAACCCAGGGTTTCCCGCGTTGCGGGCAACCCTGGGCTACGAGACGAGACCCCGTTGGGGTCAATTCACCGAAGATGGAGACGCACACACCACCATAAGTCGCCAGGTTTCGGCCAGCCTCATGACGAAATCGACAATCGGCAAAATCGCTCCAACCGGACCGGTCGAACCGGGCTTGGTGCTTCCTCACGCGCCCCGCGCAGAGTCGTCACGTTCCCCTGCCTTGCCAGCCGAAATCTGACACGACGGACTGTCCGTGGCGGGTGAACTTCTTGGAAAAGTGGGCCCACAACGGAGATTCACTGATTGACAGGGGAATTCCCCCGCGCGTACGATCAGTGAGTGTCACAGTTCGTCAAGAGTTCCAGACATCATGGGAACTCAGCGCTGTTCTGATCGCGTGACACTCTTTCTGCGTGCTCCTCCATGACACGTTTCGGAAAAATTCTGGTCGTCTTGATTGCGTTCGCGAGTCTGGCGTTTGCTGGATTCGCGATTGCGGTCTACTACGCCGGTCCCAACTGGCAGGAAATCGCCGGAAAGATTGAGGGCTACAAGTTCACCTACAACCCTGGAGAGACCCCGACCTGGTCGGGCGTCAAGGCGCGCGGGGATGTCAATATCGCGACCGATAAGAGCCTGGCCAAGGTGATCGACGCGGTCCTGGCTGACAAGCTCAAGGACGTGAACGCGGAACTGGCCGACTTTCAGGGCCGGATTCCTCCGCTGACGGATGAACTGGCCAAAACCACTGCGGCCAATGCCGCGGACATCCCGGCCCTGGAGGCTTATGTCGTCGCGGAGCAGGCTCGGCTGGTGGCGCTCAACGCGGACTTGGCCAAACTGGAGGCCGCAGTTCTGGCTCAGACAGCTGCCGCTCAACAGATCGAAAACATCGCCACTGCCCGCCGGGAGGACGCGTTCTGTCTCGGGGGACAACTGGCCGAAATCCGGGCGGACAAGTATCGCCTGGGGGTGGTTCTCCGGGATTTGGCCGAAGACCTGGAGCATGTGAACGGCAACGTCGAGCGCGCCAGTGAACGCCAGCACAAACTCAAGGCAGACCTGGAGTCCGATGGCTACAATCCGCAAGTCGTTCCGCAGCCCGCGGAACAACCAGCTGGCCTGTAGTCCGTTGACGATCACACACACCGGAAGTTCGCGAGGCCGGGGAACCGGAGGGGGCAATCATGTCATTTGTCGGAAAAATCCTGGTTGTCGTGCTGCTGGTGCTGAGCGTGCTGTTCATGGCCCTCGCGGGGGCTGTGTTTTCAGTACACACGAACTGGAGAGCCAAGTATGTGACGATCGAAGAGGCCCTCAAGGGGGCCGAGAAGTCCGCCACCGATACGCGGGCGGAACTGGCCACCGTCAAGCAGGCGAGCCAAAAGATCGTCGATGATAACAAGGCCCAAATGGGTCTGCTGACGCAGCAGGTCGCGAACCAGACCATCGAACTGGAAGCCCTCAAGAAGAAGAACAACGAGGACCAGCAGGAGCTCCAGACGCAGACTGCCCTCGCAGCCACCAAGGCCCGGGAAGCGGCCTTCCGCATCATCGAAGCCGAAGAGCAACGGGCCGCCAACCGCACCCTGCAAGTCGCTCTGGACACGACGGCGGCGTCCATGCGGCAGATCGAAGACGACAAGTTTGCTCTCCAGATCGAACACGACAACCTGAAGGATCAGTATCTGGCATCCTTGGAGAAGGTCGCGTATCTCGAAAAGGTAGTCAGAAAGTATGGCATCGAAACTGATCCCCTTGTCGCCGAGAAGAAGGATGCCCCCCCGCCACCCGTCGAAGGACTGGTCAGCGAGGTCAAGAAAGACCGCACGAACCGTCCCAAGTACATCGTGATCACTATCGGTGAGGATGATGGACTGCTCAAAGGCCATGAACTGGATGTCATGCGCAGCGGAGTGGATGGCAAGGAATCGCAATATCTCGGCAAAGTGCGAATCATCAGCATCGAGCCGAATCGTGCGGTGTGCGTCGTGGTCGAATCCGCCAAGAACGGGATCATTGAGGTAGGCGACAATGTCACAACGAAGCTCTGAAGATCCGCAGCCGGACGTATACGTCGGTCTGCTGTTCGTGTCACTGGCAGCGGTGATCACCGGGATTATTTTCCTGATGATCGAGTTGAACCGGTATGGCATGCTGTTCAAGTGAGCGGTCGCGCGGCTTGGCGAGCCGGTGGCCGTCAGGCCCCGGATTCTCCTCGCCCGCGTCATGTCGCGTCACAGTCCGGGTGTTGACGCACTCCGGCTCGCCTGCATCTGTGGGCCGGATGGCTGACCACGGACCACATCTCCGCTACACTCTCTCCATCAGAAACGTCGCCCGTGCGGCGAGGGTCTCATGGGGACAGAGAGTCATGAAGCGGATTGAACAGGTGGCGGGGACCGGCATCCCCTTGCTGTTGGACGACATTGATACCGACCGGATCATTCCGGCGCGATTTCTCCGCTGCGTCAGCTTCGAGGGGATCGGCGAACACGCCTTCGAAGACGACCGCAAACAGGATGCGACGCACCCCTTCAACAAGTCGGTCTACCGGCATGCCAGCGTGCTGGTGGCCGGCCGGAACTTCGGCTGTGGGTCGAGCCGCGAGCATGCCCCGCAGTCGCTGATGCGCTGGGGGATTCAGGCGATCGTGGCCGAATCGTATGCCGAGATTTTCTTCGGCAACTGCACCTCGCTGGGAGTCCCGGCGGTCTGTGCTTCTCGCGGCGATCTCGAACAAATGGCGGCGATGATCCAGGCCAATCCCACGACTCGGGTGAAGGTCGACCTGCTGACGAAGATGGTCACGGTCGGGGCGAAGACCTACCCGATCACGATGCCCAAGAGTGCCCACGAGTCCCTGACCACCGGCCAGTGGGACTTTCTCGGCCAACTCCTCGACGCCCAGCCCGCGATTCGTGAGACGGCCGGGAAGCTGCCGTATTTGAAGTCGTTCGCGGGGTAGTGTCGACCGGCCAGACTTCGCCTACCGCCGTGCATTGCCACACACGCCGCACATCATTGTCGAGTCTGAGACCAGCACCACGCATCATGAACCTCCTCCGGGAATCGGTTTCACGATTGTAGGGAAGCTCGAAGCTTTCCCCCAGCCCGAGAGCTCTCGCATGAGAGCGGCACGGCGTGAGCCAGCCGAGTCCCCCGACGGCAAGAACAACGCTGCGGGTCCGATCCACGCCTCGACAGGCTGACGCCTGCCGCTCTCGCGTTTTGATCGGGCGGGCGGTGACTCGTGGAGGCCAAGTTGGAGGCTTGGCACCTATCGGGGAAGCACAGCGTAACGTCCAAGGTAACCCGGCGGCGGCCAGAAACCCTTGATTTGTGAAACTGCCCGATCCGCCGCTCGGGTTGACCGCCTTGTTCGTCGCCTCGCTGTGTCGAAACTAAGGTGCATGATGACCGGCATCACGAATTCTGTGAGGCGATACGCTTTTCGCAGTTACTCAAACGTCTTTACGAATCCGAGAATTCCAAAGGATGCAGTCTTTGATGTGCCGTCGCTTCGTTTTGCGCTTACGGTTGAGAACAAGTAGTAGTTGTTGTATTTGATTTCGGCACCAGCCATCCAAACCACGAAACCAACATACGCCCCAGTGAATCCTTCCATACCGAGAGACTTAGCGTGTTTTGTGGATGACGGGTTTGTAAACCACAAGATTACAGCGAGAACAACCGCAACGATCCAGCCTCCGCTTGAGTCGTCGCTTTTCTTCTCATCCGGTTTTTTGGTGTTCGCATCGGATGGTGTCGTTCCGCTTGACGAGTTTGCGTTGGTCATGCTTTGTCTCCGTTTTGGTTGTGGCGACGAACAATCTTATTGAGCAGCGTGCAGCCTATTGCGGGGAGTGATGGGATGCGGCTAAGGGCCGACTGACTTCTTTTTACCGGAAATCCGCACAGTGTCAAGAAATACTTTTGAAAAGTTCCAAATGGTCGGTAGCGTGTTAGGCAGCGTGCAGCCTAACTCCAATAGCACTGCGTGCAGCCTAACACGATATCCCTGCAGCGGAGGGTGACAAGCTTGGCAATACTGGCAAATCGAGAAGCGATTACCGACCGCTCGCCGAACGCCAAGGGCAGTCACGAATCCGTCTGGCGGATGTCGTTTTCCCGAAGGGAATTCAGCCTGTAGTGCCTTGTCAAGGCATGATTATGGGGTGGTGACCAGCACGTCGGGAGCCGAGCCGCTACCTCCAGTCGACGTGTGCCCTGGCTCGCGGCTCAGCAGGAGCTTCGCCCTCCCGTGTCGTGACCCACGACCCCATTCCGAGCGTTGACAGGCCACTACTGAACAGCCACTGCACCGCTGCGCCGCACTCGGATCAGCACTGGGGCTGCCGCTTGACCGCCCTCGACATCGGTCTTGAGGTGGAACAGCCGCTCCTGTTCCGGCACCCATTTGCAGGCGGTAATGAAGAAATTCCGCTCGGTCTGCTTCTCCAGAATCAGCAGCCCGTTGAGGCCGATGTTGTCGACGATCAACCCATGCGGCAGGTTGCGGCCTGAGCCTTCGTTGCCGAACGGGACGTTGCCGTCGTAGCCCTTCCGGTTGACGATGACCTTGAGCATGATCGTCTGGCCCGGCTCGATGTCGACCTGCAGCGGGCCACCATTGCCGGAGTCGACAACCTTGGCTCCGCTGTCGGAGGCCACGATCTGGAGCGTCACCTTGGCGGCCTCAGCCCGTTTGATCTCGCCGAAGTTGTTGACCTCGTGAGTCACTACCTGGCCGTTGATCGTGGCCATCGCCGTCAACTTCGAGGACTTCGCATTCTCTGGCGTGAGGGCCGGGGCATCGGCGGCGGCCCTGAGAACGCCGATGGTGTCGTTCTGCCCCGCCTGGATCGTCATCGGTGTCGTCGCGGTATAGCCCGGTGGCAGTCCGCTGATGTCGATCTGGATCGGCCCGGCGTAGTCATCCTGGCGACTGACGGTCAGGCGAAACTCCTTGGCACTGCCGACATTGACGGTCGGATCCTTCGTTTGCAGCGTCACGGCGAAGTCGGGCTGGCGCGGGCGGATGAGGAGTTGATAGCTGTGCTTGTCGCTCTCATACCCGCGCACGTCGCGAATCCGGACCAGGTACTCGCCGTCCTTCGGGGCGGTGAACGTCAGCTTCGAGTCGGCTCCCAGATCGCGTTTCGCACTGTCATCGTTCTGGTAGTTGAGCCGAAAGACTGGCAACCCATTCGGGACGATCTCGGTCCCGGGAGCGTGCGGCTCGACGATGTAACACGGCTCGCCGAGGGCGTGCGTCACCGGGGTCGTGTCAAAGTACCCGTGCCGTAAACCCTCGCCGGGATAGGTCGTGAAGCCCGAGTCCGGACCGCGCGGGGCGAGCCACAGCTTGACCACTTCGCCGTTCGAGTAGAGGTACTCGTTGAGTTCCATTTCCTCCCAGTTGAAGACGCGGAAGTCGACGACCTCGTCGCCGTTCTTACCCCGGAAGGTGAAGTACGAATCGCGGGTCGCCTGCAAAATCACCCGCTCAATCGGCTGTCCATTGGCGTCGAGAACATCAATGATCGAATCGAGCGGCGACTTGGATCGGGCGGCATTGACCTCGATCACCCACTCTTGCCCGGCCTTGGCCGTGAACTTGTAGAGGTCGCTATCGGGCTGGCCGTTGGGCTTGCCCTGGATCACTCCCTTCAAGGTGGCCGGAATCGTGATCGCGGTCGCCTCAGCGGGAGTGTTGTTCGGCTCGACTTCGGCGGTCTCCAGCATCGGAGTCGTGGCGGGAGCCATCGGGGCGGCGGCAATGGGAGCGGCTTCCACGGCGGGAGTCGGCACAGGCACGGTCGCCAGAATCTCGATCGTGCCATCGACACGCCCGACCGCGAACTTCGACCCATCCGGAGAGAACGCGAGTGCCTGCACCACCTCGCTCTGCTGCCCGTACTCCTTGATCTCCGACATCGTCTTCGCGTCCCACAGCTTCACCGTGCGGTCCTCGGCACAGGTGACGACATAGCGACCATCATGGCTGTACCTCAGTTGCGTGACGGGAGCCTCGTGGGCGAAGCGGGCGATGATCTGGGGATTGATGATCGCGGTGTCGCGTGAGAGGAACGTCCAGACGCGGATGCGGCTGTCGGCTCCGACGGCTGCGATCTGGTCGCCCGCCGGGTTGAAGGCGACGGAATAGACCTCCTTGAGCGGTTGGAAGAGCGTATCGAGCCGCTCGCCGGTCGCGACCAGCCAGACCTTGCAGGTGTCGTCGGCACTGGCACTGACGAGGTTCTTGCCGTCGGGGCTGAAAGCGATGTCGTAGACCGGCCCGGTGTGGCCCTCCAAGGTCCGAACCGGCTCCGCGGTTTTGGCGTTCCAGAGGATGATCTTCTTGTCATAGCCGCACGTCGCGAGCAGTTCTCCAGTGGGAGAAAGTTCCGCATCGTACATCACATCGCGGTGTCCCCGGAATTCGAACGTGGGCTTGTTCTGCGTGAGATCCCAGAGGTCAGCCTGGCCATAGAGTCCCGGCACACCCGAGGCGATGATGAGACTGGTGCCGGTGACGAAATGGAGCGCCGTCACTTTACCCGGCTGGCCCAGCAACGTCAGCGAAGGCTTCGGATCGGTGGCCGATCGCAATTCGACGGAGCCAAACCGGGCGACAGCAATCGACTGCCCGTCGGCGGACCAGTCGAGCGCGGTAATCGGATCAGCCAGTCCCGGCTTCGCCGCGATCATCGGCACCGTCAGCTTGGTCCGATCGGGTTCCTTTCCCGCTGGTCCCTGAGCCCCGGCCTCGACCCAGGCTTTGAGGACGGCGATCTGCTCCGCCGACGGCTGCGGCTTGTCCTTCGGCGGCATCTTCGGCTCAGCTGCGCCGGTGACGTAACGGATCATCCGGCTCGTCCCCGGATCGCCCGCGAGAACCACCGTCCCATGCTCGCCGCCCTTCTGGAGGTCGTCGAACGACTCGACTGAGAGCTTCCCCTCATGGTCATCGGGGTTGTGGCACCCCGCGCAGTACTTCTGCAGGATCGGAGCCACATCGCGCTCATAATCCGGAGCCTTCTCCGCCGCGAGCAGCGAGCCACAGACCCCCAGCAGCACCACTCCCAGACCGATCGCCCTACGCATGCTTCATCTCCGTTTCGACATCGTGACAGCTGCGCCGCTGGCGACGCATCAGCTGTGATAGATGATAGCACGATGCGAGGATGCCGCGAACGGAAATGAAAGAATGCCTGGGTGTAAATTGATAGTCAGGTGGCCGCTACTGCAGGCGGTACGCATCAAAGCTCTTGGTGTTTTGCTCATTTCCCTGACTTCACCTGCGGATGAGGAAGGTCGAAATCATCGAAAGCCTGTTGCTGGTTTTTGGAAACCCTGTGTTTATCCTCACGAATCACGTCCGGATTTTGATGCGTACCGCCTGGGCTTATCGCACTTCGAGGTGCGGAGCTATCCGGCACTCAAACGACACTTATTAATCACGCAAGTCCGCCACCTGTTCCTCGCCCGCCAGACCCAGCGGCTGCGGGGGGAAAAATCCGGAGTGGACTCTGCCGCAAGTCCACGCCGCGACCGCCGCACTGATCGAGTCGCTGCCCCTCTCCCCGGACGATCGCAAGTGTCACCTCGCACACACCGCCCACACCCTGCACTACCGTTAACGCCGCATCGCCCAAGCCCGCACTTCCCCCACGAAAACCCGCCGCCAAGCCCTCCCAGACCTCAGCTAACCCATTGATCAACTCCCGCGCTGCGCGCCCGGGTAAACGACAAAGGTGCGTTGTCGTGTTAGAATCTGGCTCGACCCGAATCGAGGCGCGTGGCAGGGCATCCACTGAGGGATTCCCGCTGCCTGGACGGGTTGCCGACGAAGGAACACGCTGTGCGCTGGACGAAGACATTCATCCCGACCATGAAGGAAGACCCCTCGGACGCCGAGGTGCCGAGTCACCGGCTGATGTTGCGGGCCGGGTTGATTCGCCAGGTCATGGCCGGGGCGTACACGTATTTGCCGCTCGGCCTGCGGGCGCTGCACAAGGCGACGAACATCGTGCGGCAGGAGATGGACCGGGCGGGCGGGGTCGAGATTCAGATGACAGCCCTCACGCCGATCGACCTCTACGAGCGGACCGGGCGGATCAAGGCGTTCGGCAATGTGCTGATGAACGTCCACGTCTCGCGCGGTGATCGGCGGGTCCACATGGCCCTCGGGCCGACGCACGAAGAAGTCGTCACCGACCTCGTCGCCCGGCACATCAACAGCTATCGGCAACTCCCGATCACGCTGTATCAGATTCAGACGAAGTTCCGGAACGAGGAACGTCCGCGGTTCGGCATTTTGAGGACCAGCGAATTCCTGATGAAGGACGCCTACAGCTTCAGCACCTCGCTGGAGCAACTCAACGAGGCGTACCAGGCGATGTACGATGCCTATTGCCGCATCTTTACGCGGTGCGGGCTGAAGTACATCCCGGTCGAGGCGGAGAGCGGGCCGATCGGTGGCGAGGGATCGCACGAGTTCATGATCCCAGCGGGTAACGGCGAGGACTCAATCCTCAAGTGCGACGGGTGCAACTACGGGGCGAACGTCGAGCGGGCCGAGACCGGCCGCCAGCAGGCCAGCACGGCGATGCTCGAAGCCGACATGAAGCCGATCACCGAGATCGCCACGCCCGGCGCGGGCAGCATTGATGCCGTCTGCAAGATGCTGAAATGCAAGCCGCACAAGATGATCAAGACGTTGATCTTCAAGGCGGATGGCCAGCCGGTGGCGGTCCTCATCCGCGGCGACCACGATGCCAACGAGAACAAGATCCGCCGCGCTCTCGGAGCCACTTCGATCGAGTTGGCTGATGAGGCGACGATCCTCGCAGTCACCAGTGCCCCGGTTGGGTTCGCCGGGCCGGTCGGGATTAAGTGCCCGATCATCGCCGACCACGATGTGCCCCACATCGCCAACGCCGTCACCGGGGCCAACAAGGTCGACGCTCACTTCGTCAACGTCTGCCACGGTCGCGATTGGACGCTGCCGCAAGAGGGCGGCACCTGGAAGACATTCGACATCCGCAACGCAGCTGCCGATGACCCCTGTCCGAAGTGCGCCGCGAAACTGAGCCTCGTGCATGGCATCGAGGTCGGTCACGTGTTCAAGCTCGGCACCAAGTACAGCGTGGCGCTCGACGCGGGCTACCTCGATGAAAAGGAAACCAAGCACCCGATCATCATGGGCTGCTACGGGATCGGCGTGAACCGCATCATCGCCGGTCTGGCGGAGACCTGCCACGACGACAACGGGCTGATCTGGCCGATGTCGATCGCTCCGTATGAGGTGGTGATCTGCCCGCTGAACGTCAACGAACCGGCGGTGCTGGCCGAGGCGGAGCGGTACTACACCGAACTGAAAGCCGCCGGGGTCGACGTGCTGCTGGATGATCGCGACGTGCGGGCGGGCGTGAAGTTCAAAGACGCGGACCTGATCGGGTTCCCGATCCGCATTGTCCTCGGCGGAAAGGGAGTGGCTGCCGGGGAAGTCGAAATCAAGCAGCGCACGCTGCCCGACCCCGAGAAGTACTCGCTGGCCGACGGCGTGCGGATCGTGGCCGACCTTGTGCAGGCCGCGAAGGCGTAGTGCCTTGTCAACGCTTAAGTTGGGGGTTGGAGTCCAGCCTTTAGGCTGCTCCGGAGCAGGCTAAAGGCTGAACTCCAACCGCACAATCCTGCCCTGATGAGGCCGCCAGAACGTGAACGGACATCGTCAGAAGGATGACACCATGTCGACTCAGATGCCGAATTATGGGAGGACTCTGTGTCTGGCCATCCTGCTGCTGGGCGTGACCACCCTCCGCGCTGAAGACGCCCCCGCTTCGAAGCGCATCTACCTCGACGAGTTCCGCCCGCGTCCGGAGTTGCGGGTCGAGGAGCATCTGCTCACGCGGGCGAAGTTCCCGTGCGTCAATGTCCATTCGCACCCCGGCAAGCTTAGCGACGCCGAGGTCGCCGAGATGGTGAAGGTGATGGATGAATCGAACATCGCCGTCAGTGTCAGTCTCGATGGCCAGGCCGGGCCGCGATTCCCGGAGCAACTCGAGCGCGTCAGCGGGAAGTACCCCGGACGGTTCGTGCTGTTCGTGCGGATGGACTACATCGGCGAGGGGAATCCCGACGACCCGGCGACGTGGGAGCTGCACCGACCTGATTTTGGCGTGCGAATGGCCGACAAGCTCAGTGAGGCGGTGAAGCTCGGGGCCGGGGGTCTGAAGCTGCTCAAGGATCTGGGGCTACAGCACAAAGATGCAGCGGGGAAACTGATCGCTCCGGACGATCCGCGTTTCGATCCGGTGTGGCAACGGGCCGGGGAACTGGGAGTGCCGGTCCTCTGGCACTGTGCCGACCCGGTGGCGTTCTTTCGCGAGAACAACGTCCAGAACGAACGCTGGGAGGAACTCCATCGCCACCCGGAGTGGAGTTTCCACGATGTCGACCTCAGGCACCTCCCGCCGCCGACCAAGCTCCCGCAGGGAGTCCCCGCTGCGCATCGCCAGTTGATCGAGGCCCGCAACCGCGTCATCGCCCGGCATCCCAAGACCACGTTCCTCTGTGCCCACATGGCCGATCTGCCGGAAGACCTGGCCCAGCTCGACGAGTACCTGACCCAGTACCCCAACATGAATGTCGAGATCTCAGCCCGCGTCTCCGAACTGGGGCGGCAGCCATACACCGCCCGCAAGTTCTTCCTCAAGCACAGCGACCGGATTCTATTTGGCACCGATGGGGTGCCGCCGATGACCGAACTGATCCCGCACTGGCGGTTCCTGGAAACCTTCGACGAGAACTTTCCGTACGAGGACAATCCGTTCCCGCCGCAGGGGCTGTGGAATATCGACGGCATCGGCCTGCCGGATGAGGTGCTGAAGAAGGTCTATTCGGAGAACGCTGTCCGGCTGATCCCGGCGGTGAAGCGGGTTCTGGAATCTCCCCGCTCGACCAAGAACACCCCGTAGCTGCGTTCGCCAGAACGCGGGCGACCGGAACCCGCGTCCGAATGAGCCAAGCGGCACTCTTCCTCCCTCTCCCCCACAATCGGCCCAGTTTTCGATGAGGACTCGACTGTGGGGGAGAGGGCCGGGGTGAAGGGGCCTGAGCGAGAGGCCTGGACCCTCACCCCTGCCTGGCCTTTGAGGCGAGTGCCGTGACCAAATCCGTCATGGTGTTGCCAGATGCCATCCATCTCCTTGGATGTCGGATGCCACCGTTCAGTGACCGCCGCGAGCCTTCTGCGCTGGCAAGTCAGGAACGTAACTCAGCTCCCCGTGACGGGTCGCGCTCGACCAGAACAGACACAGCGCCGCCGCCAATCCCCCGTGGATCATGTGCGTCAATGTGCGCGGGTAGCCCGCCATGCCCAACCCCAGCGAGTAACACCCGGCCATCAAGACTCCTACCACAGCTGCCAAGCCCGCAGCCTGGCGCGAGCGGTTCAGCAGCAGCGCCAGACCCGCCCCCAGTTGGATCGCGCTGGCAATGGCGAGGGCGATTTTGGCGTCCTCGGGACTGGGGGTCTGGCGGGTGAATTTCTCGACGGCTCCGGTCGCGACCCGCACCAGATCGCCGCCCCGGTGGCTCTCGATCAGTCCCTCTAATCCGTTGCCGATGAAGCTCACGATGATCGCGAACTGCAGCATGGCCGAAATCGCGATCCAGAACCCGAGCGAAAACTTTCGCCGACCGGGCCAGAAATCAGCACAGCCGAGAATCAGCGGCGAGAGCACGATCGCCGCATGGCGGGCCACGATGATCGCCGGGTGGCCTCCCTCACCCAGAGACACCTTCGAGGCCACGAATGCCACCTCGCCCACAAACAGGCCCAGCAGGACCGGCCACGCGGGCCGCAGCAGACACATCATCCCGCAGATCGCCAGGGCGATGGCTGCCCCCTGATCGACGTGAGCAGTGTCCCCCGCTGACAGAAAAAACTCCGTCTCCAACACGCGCGCCAGAGCCGACCGCGCCCCGAAGTGTAGATGAGCAGCGGCGTACCCCCAGCATTGCAGCGCGACGAAGACGCGCAGTGTGGCCTGCACGGGGCCGAGTCCACGCAGCGGGGGAGCATCGTACGGGTCGTGACTGTTGTGAGCCATGTCGCGATCAGGCAAGACGAACGGGGGCTAAGGTGCCTCTCTGTAAAGGCAGCCGTATTTGTTCATCGTCCGCCTGCCGAGTGGCTCTCGGGGAGATCAGCCAGAACTGCCGAAATCGGTCGGAATCGGGCCATGCCCATCAGACTGCGCCGCACCACCGCCAGGGACATCTCACCTCGTAGGCGATGTCGCTCCGCGACTCGCATTCCGCAGACAAACAAGCTTGCCCAACACTACGGCTTCTTCACCCGCTTGAGTTCTGCCGCCTCGGGCAGCGCTTTGTAATACGGGTCGAGCGGGTAACAGCCCGACATGATCCCGTGGCGCGGGGCGGTCGTGCAGTCACTGAATGTCCGGCAGAGTTTCTTGTCGGTCGCGAAATCCTGCCCGGCGAGGATCTTGGCCGGGAGCTGCCAGTCACTGAGGACCATCCGCCCCAGGCCGATGCAATCGACCCAGCCGCTTCTCACCAAGGCTTGCGCGACGTGCGGGAGGTACTCCTGGAAGTAGGTGTACGCGGTCCCGACGAAGATCGGCCAGCGAGCGGCGGTCGTAATTCCCCCGTGC
>JAYTFV010000612.1:0-2284 GCA_043734065.1 Planctomycetota bacterium | reverse complement strand
CCCTTGCGAATCAAAGGCGGAATATACCCCGTCACGATGACCAGTGCCGCATTGGGAGACCGCAGCAGCGATTCCGGATCGTCGATCTTGCGGCGTCGCATCTCTTCGAGCAGCAACTTGCGTTGCGGGGTCGCTAGTGAGTTATCGCCTTCTCCGGTCCCATCCAGCCCGACGACCAGACCGACGCCCTGCACCATCCGCACGGTGTCCCCGCCGATCGAGATGTAATCCCCGAGCAGTCGGGAGTACCCCTTCTCGCCCCGGATCGCATGATTGACGCGGGCCTTCCGCCGGTTGTCGGGATTGAGCATCCCTGGCAACTTGAAATCGAGATCGAGGTCGAGTGCCTGGCAGCCAGCGCAGAGCAACGCCAACAGCAGAACGTACTTCGAGAGCGAGCGATGAAATCGCATGTCGCCGATCCTTGGCGGGGAGGGGAGCCGTCAGCGCCTCAAGGCGAGGGGTGGGGCAGGCGGAGGGCTGGAGCGCAGAGCTGCGCGGACCTCCCGCCCGAGTGGAGGCGGGACACTACGGTGGAGGTTTCATGAGGGTCAAGACTGTCGGCCTTTTCCGCCGGGATTGGCCCCCAGGTCGTGCAGATTTGGCCGAACGCGGCGACTCGCAGGCAGGCAGTTTCTGCCGGTGCGGTGTCCTGCGAACTAAAACCGGTCGACGGTCGTGTAACCCCGACCGCCAGAGGACGGGGCAGCGGGTGGCGGATTCGTCCGGACCCAGGTCGGAGCCGGGATGTCGGGCAGCGACGGGCCGGACCAGCCGGTTCCGGACGGGCCGGACGGGCCACTGCGACGCTGGATGCTGCGGTTCACTCCCTGCTGGAGGGCAGCTCCGACCACTTGCACCATCGCTTGAGCCAGGACGTGCGTCAGCGGGTGATTGACGATTTCCATGACCGTCGTCTCGGTCTGTGTGCGTTCAAATTGCTGGTGTTGTTTCAGCTCTGTCCAGAGTGCCTCACGCGACAGGACGCCCTTCCGGTAGCGCTCTAAAAACTGGTCCAGCGGAAGCTGATCGTCGAAGTGAGAGTGGTCCTGCTCGAAGTTCGACTGCTCCATCCGGCGGGTGATGAACTCGAACCCGTCGCTGACTGCAACCGAGGCTGCGACCTCTTGAGCGGTCGTCTGCACGCGGGGTTTGAGCTTGGCAATCTGGTCGGTGAGGGAGCGAATGCGAGAGACGATCTCGTCATCGCGTGGACTGGCGGTCCGCTGGGCGCGCTGCTCCAGGACCGCCGTTTCAGTCGAGTCCAGGAAGGCTCGATAGCGGTCGAGAGCCGCGTGGTAGAACTGGCACTGATCCTGGTTGAGAGTGGCGAGTTCGGCTTGAGCGTTGACCGTCAACTGGCGGGTCTTGGCGAGTTGCTCATCCAGGCGGCCTCGCTTCTGTTGAGTCTCGGCCACCGAGGCCATGACCGGAGTCAGGCCGACTCGCGTGGCGACCTCGTCCTGAATCTTCTCGATCTGCGCCATCAGTGGGTGGAATACCTCGCGCCTTCGGGTCAGTTCATGCTGCATCAGCACGGGCGTCGTCTTCAAGAACTCATACCCCCGTTTCGCCGTCGGATACCCGATCAGGTCCGACACCCAGCGATCCAGGCGGCGGGTCCAGCCTCGCTGATTGTACTCGGGGGTCAGGTAGCGGCGGCGGGAGAGGTACTGGAACAGCGAGCTGCGCTCGTAGGTCGGGAGTTTTTCGGTCGCCCCGGTTTGGACATCGGCGACGCGCTTCTCGTCGCGTTGCAGGGCCGCCTCGGCCTCGACCGCTTGCTTCGAGAGCGATGGGAACTCCGCGTGGGCCTGCAACTCGGTCTGCACAATGGCTTGCAGGCGAGTCTGCTCGGCGAGCTGCTGCGTGAGTTGAGCGTCGGCAGCCGAGCGAGCTTGAGAGGCTTCCTGTTCGGCGGCCAAGAGTCGCTGGAGGCGTCCCTGAATTTCGGCGAGCGTCTGCTCCTTGCGCTGCACGATCAGCAGCAGTTCCTGTTGAATGTCCGCGAATGTCGACTGGATCGTCTCGCGATGAATATCGGGGAGGTCGTGCTTCGCCAGTTCGAGAAGTGCCGCGCCGCGATCGGAGACGACCCGCTCGATCTCCGTCTTGAGCTGTTGCTCTTCAGACACCCCCCGCTCCGCGTCTGCCCGAGCCTGCTCGTGGGCAGCGCGAATCGCCTGGAGCACCTGTCGTCCGGGAATCGGCATGGGAGAACTCGAACCCTGTGTCGGGCCGTGGGATAGGCTTCTACTTGCGCTCGCGGACCTGCTGCAAACGT
>JAYTFV010000611.1:0-4556 GCA_043734065.1 Planctomycetota bacterium | reverse complement strand
CTGGCCCGCCCATCGGAGAATTTTCATGAAGACACTTTCCAAACTGACATTGGCTCTGATCATTGGCCTAAGCCCAATACCGTTCAATTAGTCATAACGACGGTGTCGGCAAAGGGTGTGGTGAGTTTGGGCGGGGACTTGTGTGGGACTCGTTTCTTGGGCCATTTGGACATTTTGCGTTTGATGACGCGGGGGTTGATGCGGTTGCGGCGGGGGGGGAGTTGTTCGTCTTGCAGTTCCCAGAGCAGGGCATTGTACCAGGCGGTGAAGGATTGCGGCGTGTGATGTTGGCACTCGGGCAGGCGGCATTTCAGCACGCGGAAGCAGCCGGTGAACGACAGGCGATCCGGGTCGAGTTGTAGCGGGCGGGCCGCCTCGACCATCAGGGCCCGGACGACGAAGTGGGCCAGCGACAGGGCGTACAGTTCTTGGCGCACGCCGTCGGGAGTTTCGCTGCGGAGCTGGGCGGGCTTCTCGGTGCGAACGGGGTCTTGGTGGGTCTTCTGTTCGTCGAACACCAGTTCGATTTCCCAGCGTTCGTGGTAGCCCGTGATCAGTTCCAGCGCGGGGTACTTCAGCGGGTCCAGCAGCGTGGTGATCAGGCGGTGAGTCTCGCCATGTCCGGTGCGTTGCGGGTCGTCCAGCGTGTACTCGATCACGCGAACTTCCAGACCATCGCGGTCCTTTTTGCGAGCGTAAGTCGTGGGGTAAATCTTCGCGATATACGAACCATCGGACAGCTCGCGCACCTTCTTCAGCACGAGCGAATTCTTGACCCGCACGAGCAGTTGAATCTTCAGGGCCATCAGGGCTTTCCAGTCTGCATAGCTGAAGAATCCCCGGTCTTGCGTGAGCAGTGCATCGGCGGGAATGCGGTCATACAACTGCCGCGCCAGCGTCTGCTCGCCCTCGTGCAACCCGCCGATGGCCAGGGCCAATTCGACGTGCGTGCCCAACTCGACCAGACTCACCTTGCGAACCTGCGGAAAGGCCCCGTCGCCACGACCGCCCGTCGGTCGACCGAACGCCGCCTCCAAGGCCGGTCGATCGGGCACATCGAACACCGTCCCATCCATCGCCATCCAACGCAGCCCCCGATAGAATGCCCCCGGAGTGTCGACCGTCGCCAGCGGTCGCACGATGTCGGCGTGCAACTGCTTCACCGGCTCCACCCCCAGCCGCTGCCGCGCCTCGCACAGACTCGACCGCTGCGGTGTCGCCTCGCCCTCACGCCCCCGACGACAGGCCTTGAAGACCTGCCGAATCGGAAGTTCGGTGAACAGACCCATCGCAATCAGCACCCACAACATCACCTCATGAGTCAGCGGGCACGACCGCTCGTTGACCCGCCCCGTCTGGGCCAACGCTTGCCGAATCCGCTCCGGAGTGATCACACTCTCCAACCCCGCCAACCGATCCAAACACCACCCCGCCTGATCCACCGACAACGTCGAGCGTCCTTGCTCACACATGGCCACGGCCTCCTTGTTTGCCTTGGGACATTACCAATCACAAGGTAGCAGGAGGCCGTGGTTTACGCCTAATTGAACGGTATTGGGCCTAAGCCTGACCAGTCTCGGACTGGCGGATTCGCCTCGGGATGCCGGGTCCAAAGCCCGGGGCGAGATCTACAACTTCTGGGTCGGTCGAAGTGCCAACAACCATGCTCGGGACAACTCGAGAAGCCTCTACTACTACGGCCAAACTCAACAGGCCGTCCCAGTGCCACAAGCCCAGGAACACGTGACCGCCGTACGGCAGAACTTGGGCACATGCCAGAAGGCTATTGGCGAACTGAAGAAGAGCAATCCTGAGAATAAGGAAGCCCTGGCTGCGATCGAAAAGATCGAAGTGATTCACAAGAAGGTTCTCGGTCACTGCGATCAAATGGACAAGCAGCTCAAGGACGGTAAGGGCGACAGCACGGAAATCTGCGCCTGCTGTGCCGATATGCACTCCGATCTGGATGCAGCGGACGCTGAAATGGACAAGCTGATGAAGTCGCTCAAGATCGAAAAGCTGGAGCCGCCCACCAAGGCTGCGAAGCCAGCAACACCGGAGAAGAAGTAGCTTTCGACCGTAGGTCAGCATGAGAGTGTGGGTCGGCACACGTCTTGAAAAAGGCGAGCTGACACCGTAATTCGGAAGACACAAGAAATTGCACTCTGGAGAGTTCCGGAAGGCAAGTTCAGTTGTAAGCCGACGCAGTGGATTGCCTTCGCAAGAGGGAATTCATTTCGTCGGCTTTTTTAGTTGGCTCACCGTGAAGTCAGCCGCTGCAAATCGCTTGGATCAAGGAGGACTTCTCGCATATTACGACCGCTTATCTTCATCGACCTGGACCTGGAGTCACTCCAGAGTCTGGTCGGTTGGAGTGAATTGAACACGTGAGACTCGTCGAGTTCAGCTGCTTATGACCAGTGTACTCCTTTCGGAGACTGTGGTACGGCCCTTCGTTTGGAGCGCCTACCCGACCAAAAAGCTGTCGTCATCAGCTGCAAGACAATCTCGTGTATTGAGAGTGATGAGAGTGTTCGCGCATCCGTCGGATTGAAAGCGATTTGAGGATGAACGAACTGGGACCAAACGAAATCATTGGTTCGCAAGACTAGTGATGCATGGAGGCTTGTCGCCTCTATGAACGGCCCGCATGTTGTGAAACGAAAGACCAAGACCATGAACTACCGAATGATGTCATTGAGTACCATCGCCTTCGCCCTGCTCGCAGTGAGCGGCTCCGCGTTCTCGGCGGACAGTCCGCACGCCGCTCAGATGAAGAAGTGCGCCTCAACCTGCGCGGATTGCGCTGTGCAGTGCAATGCGTGCTTCCATCACTGCGCGACACTCGTCGCTGATGGGAAGAAGGAGCATGCCAAGTGTATGCATCTGTGCGTGGACTGCGCAGAGTGCTGCCAGATGTGTTCAGCACTGTGCGCTCGGCAAGGCGATCTCTCGGCCCATGCCGCGTTGTGCTGTGCGAAGTGCTGTGATGATTGCGCCGCTGCCTGCGAAGCAATCCCTGATGACAAGGAAATGGCCGCTTGTGCCAAGGCTTGTCGCAACTGTGCCAAGGAATGCCTCGAAATGTCGAAGATGGCAAAGTAGCAGCGTCGTCTTCTGAATGCATTGGTGCATCACCGGTTGCTGGTCAATTGGCCAGCAACCGGCATCCACATGAACTCTCAGCGGTCCCATGGAGTGTGTTGATCGACGCGGAGGCGGTTTCGTACCTGATAGGTCATTCGAGTTTCGACCTATGGGATTGGCTCGTTGGGCCTCATTCTCAGGGGCGGCAAATGGAAAGGTGAATCATCATGGCAATTGATCCCATTTGCGGCATGACCGTGGATGAAGCGACCGCCCGAAGCGGAGAGCGTGACGGGAAGACTTTCTTCTTTTGCAGCGAACATTGTCGCCAGAAGTTTCTCGGCAGCAAAACCCCAGAGAAGTCGCACACTCCCCACGATTACGAGGGCCACGACGAGAAGCCCATGCCCAAAGTTCAGGCATCAGGAAAATACACTTGTCCGATGCACCCGGAAGTCGTGAGCGATAAACCGGGCAATTGCCCGAAGTGCGGCATGGCATTGGAACTCTCTCGTCCTGTGGCCCAAAAGCAGAACGTCATCTATACCTGTCCGATGCACCCGGAGATCGAGCAGGATGGCCCCGGAACCTGCCCGAAGTGCGGCATGAACTTGGAGCCAAAGTCGATCAACGCTGAAGCGGAGGAAGACGATTCCGAACTCCGCAGCATGACACTCCGATTTTGGGTCTCAGCCGCTCTCACCGTACCGCTGTTGCTGTTGTCGATGTTGCCCATGATCGGCGTTCCAGTTGACCGCTGGTTGGGAAGCACGCTGCATTTGTGGCTGCAACTTTTCCTCAGTACGCCGGTCGTACTCTGGGGAGGCTGGCCGTTCTTTGAGCGTGGCTGGCGTTCCGTCGTCACCCGGAACCTCAACATGTTCACGCTCATCTCCATTGGCACGGGGGCCGCTTATCTCTACAGCCTCATTGCAGTCCTGTTCCCAGCCGTCATTCCCGAAAACTTCAGGCATGGCGGGGCAGTACATGTTTACTTCGAGGCGGCGGGGGTCATCATCACATTAGTCCTGCTCGGACAAATGCTGGAGCTTCGAGCCAGACGCCGCACCGGAGCCGCCATTCGGGAATTGCTGTCTTTGGCCCCGCCCACGGCTCGGATTGTCAAAGACGGCCAAGAGCAGGAAGTGTCGCTGGATGAAGTCCACCAAGGCGACATTCTGCGTGTGCGGCCCGGTGAGAAGATCGCTGTGGATGGCAAGATCACCGATGGCAAGAGCACGGTCGATGAGTCGATGATTACCGGCGAACCGATGCCCATTGAGAAGGGGAAAGACGATGAGGTGATCGGCGGAACGGTCAATCAAACCGGCTCGTTTCTGATGGTGGCTGAGAAAGTCGGTCAAGACACCGTGCTGTCTCAGATCGTCAACATGGTCGGCGATGCCCAACGGAGCCGGGCACCGATTCAGAAAGTCGCCGACACCGTGGCAGGGTACTTCGTGCCTGCG